>DASVRH010000450.1:0-11880 GCA_036388715.1 Solirubrobacteraceae bacterium
GTCCTCGACGACCGGGTAGTCGGCGCGCACGTCCTTGCCCTTCGTCGTGCGCAGCACCTGCGTGAAGCGCCCGCCGGCGACCGCCTCGACGCGGCGCACCTTCGGCCACCAGCGCGGCATGTGGTGGACGTCGCCGACGACCCTCCACACCCGGTCGGGCGCGGCGTCGAGGACCCGTGAGCGGCGCGTGGTCGGCATCAGTAGGAGATCAGCGCCTCGACGTCGTAGCCGGCCAGGCGCGAGCGCCCGCCGAGGAACGCCAGCTCGATCAGGAAGCCGCAGGCGACGACCGACCCGCCCACCAGCTCGACGAGCTCGCACAGCGCCTTCGCCGTCCCGCCCGTGGCGAGCAGGTCGTCGTGCACGAGCACGCGCGCCCCCGCGGCCACCGCGTCGGAGTGCAGCTCGAGCGAGTCCTTGCCGTACTCGAGGTCGTACTCGGCGCTGACCGTCTCGTGCGGCAGCTTGCCCGGCTTGCGGGCGAGCACGAAGCCGGCGCCCAGCTCGCGGGCCAGGGCGGGCCCGAGCAGGAAGCCCCGCGCCTCGGCGCCGATCACGACCTCCGGCGCGAGCGGCCGCGCGAGGTCGGCGAGCGCCCGGACCGCGCCGTCCAGCGCGCCGGCGTCGGCCATGAGAGGCGTGATGTCCTTGAACACGATCCCCGGCTTCGGGAAGTCGGGGATGTCGCGGATGAAGGGGCGGAGATCCACCGAGGGCTATCCGACGACCTTGCGCAGGTCGCGGATCAGCAGCAGGTGCTTCAGGTGCGTCGCCACCGCCGCCAGGTTTTCGAGCGCCTCGATCGCCTCCTTGCGCCGCTCCGGATTGCGCGAGCGCAGCGCCGGGGCGAGGATCGTCTGGAGGAGCTGGGCCTCGCGATCGGCCGAGGTCCTGAACACGCGCAGGTTGCGCCCGCCGACCCCGTACCGAGCCAGCTCGGTCGCCGCGCGCACGATCTCGCGCTCCGTGTCGTCGTAGTACTTCGTCCCGCCGCGGTTCTGGCCCTTGATGACGCCGAACTCCTCGAGCTCGCGGATCAGGGACGGCTCGGCCCGCGTCTCCTCGACGACCTCCTCGAGCGAGTAGAGCGCGTTCTGCGCCGCCGTCACCGACGTCGACGCGCGGCGCGACGGCGAGCTCGCCCGCGCGGCCCGGGCGGAGGCGACGACCTCGCCCTCGTCGGTCCGCCCCGAGGCCAGCTCCTGGCGGATCACGCGCAGCGGCAGGAACTCGTCGCGCTGCAGGCGCAGGATCGTCCGCAGCCGCGCGACGTCGGAGTGCGAGTAGAGCCGGTAGCCGCCCGGTGTCCGCCGCGGCGCGAGCAGCTTCTGGTCCTCCAGGTACCGGATCTTCGAGATCGAGATGTCCGGGAACTCCTGCTTGAGCGCCTTCGTCACGGCGCCGATCGTCATCGACTTCTCGCGCCGCCCGTCCTGCGCCGCGGCGACCGCCTCCTCGGCGGGCAGCTCGACGTCCATGCCGCTCATCGCTGGAGGAACGTGAGCTTGTACTTGCCGACCTGGAGCTCGTCGCCGTCGGCCAGCCGATGCGACTCGATCCGGCGCCGGTTGACGTACGTTCCGTTCAGCGACCCGAGGTCGTCGAGGTAGAACTCGCCGTTGCGGCGCACGAGCAGCGCGTGGTCGCGGGAGACGGTCACGTCGTCGAGGAAGACGTCGGAGTCCGGCCGGCGCCCGATCGTCATCCGGTCGCGCTCGAGCGCGAAGGACTCCCCCACGCGGCCGCCGCCGCTGCGGATGACGAGGGCCGCGCCCTTCTCCGCGATCTCCTCGACGTCGACGGGGATCAGCTCGCCCGTCTCGCCCACGCGGTAGGTCGCCGTCGTCGGATCGCCCTGCTTCGCCTCGGTCTGAGGGTTCAGGTACGCGCCGCACTTCTGGCAGTAGTTGGCTCCCTCGGCGTTCAGGAAGCCGCATTCGGGGCAGTGGAGCGCCACCGCCCTACTCCGGCTGCTCGCCCTCCGCCCCGCCACGTCCGGCGAGGATGTCCGTGAGCCGCTGGACGTCGGCCCCGGTGATGACGTCCTCGCCCGTCTCGTGCTTCTTGCGCAGCCGGTTGACCAGCTCGGCGCGAAGGATGTCGATCTTGCCGTGCAGGATCCGCCGCTTGTAGGAGATGTCGACCTCCTCCTCGGTGAGCTGCTGGATGAGGTCCTTCAGCTCCTGGTCCGAGAGGCTGCCGAGATCGGGGAAGGTGTCCATGCCCGCCACGATACCTCAGAAGTTCAACGTGAGCTTGAGCCTTCGCGAATGTAGAGCGCTGTCGCCCACACAGACAGCGCAATTCCGAGGTAGAGGAGGACTTCGGCGAGCGTCTCCAAACCCACGAGCGCGAAGAAGATCGCCGACATCACGGGCCAGACGGCGGCGCGTCCGGGCCAGTTGACGGTCAGATCGATCCCGTGCCGCAAGGCCCATTGCCCGTAGAGCAGCTGCACGACTTCTCTCGCGGCGAGCACGGCCAGCGCCCAGCGCGGCAGCGTCTCGAAGTGCCACACGACGACGACGCCGCTCAGCACCAGCGCGCGGTCGATGATCGGGTCGAGCAGCGCCCCGAGCTTCGAGTACTGGCCCGTCACGCGGGCAGCGATGCCGTCGGCATAGTCGCCCCACCCGATGACCGCGAAGATGATCGCCGGCAGCGGCTCGGTGCCGGTGTCGCTCGACAGCGCGAGCACGAGGAACACCGGCAGCAGCGCGAAGCGGAAGTACGTGATCGCGTTGGGGATCGTCCACGGCCGCCACGGAGCGTCCCGGCGGGTCTCGGGAGGGGGCGGGCCGGAGCGGTCGAGGCCCGTGAGCCGCCGGAACGTCAGGCGCGCGCGCTCGCCGGCGGCGACCGCCTTCTCGCGCGCCGCCTCGGCGCGCTCCGCCGGCGTCGGCCGGTCTACGGGAGCTTCTGCCACCGGTCGCGCACCGCCTCGACGGCGGCGTCGAGCGGCACCGGTTCGAGGTCCTCGCGGCCGCGGCGGGCGACCGCCTCCGCCGCGCCCGACTCGAGCGAGCGCCTGCCCACCGTCAGCCGCAGCGGGCAGCCGAGCAGCTCGGCGTCGGCGAACTTCTCGCCCGCGCCGCCGGCGCGGTCGTCGAGCACGACCTCGAGCCCCACGGTCCGCAGCTCGTCGTAGAGCGCCTCGGCCGCGCGCGCCTCGTCGGTGCCCGGCTTGCCCAGCCCGACGACCTCGACGTCGTAGGGCGCGATCGCCTTCGGCCACGCGATGCCGGCCTCGTCGTGGAACTGCTCGACCGCGGCGGCGGCGATCCGCGCCGGCCCGATGCCGTAGCAACCCATGACGATCGGGCGCTCCTTGCCGCTCTCGTCGAGGTAGGTCGCGCCGAGCGGCTCGGAGTACCGCGTGCCGAGCTTGAAGATGTTGCCGACCTCGATCGCGGGCTCGATGCGGATCGGGTTGCCGTTCACGAGATCGCCCTCGACGACCGAGCGCACGTCCAGCCGCTCGCCCGCGACCCTCACCACCTCGTGGTAATCGGCCTCGTTGGCGCCCGCCACCCACGGCCCCTCGCCGACCGCCTCGTCGAAGACGGTGCGGACGGTGTTGACGGGCCCGAGGAACCCTGCGGGCCGCCCGATCTCCTCCTCGCGCGCAGGACGGAAATCGGACTTCAAGGCGTTGCGCAGCTTGATCTCGTTGACGCGGTGATCGCCGCGGACGAAGACGTCCACGCGTTCGCCGTCGTCGAGCACGACCGGGAAGGCCTTGATGAGGCGACTCCGAGGGACGCCGAGGGCGGTGGCGACCTCCTCGATCGTCGTCGCGCCGGGCGTGTGATGACGGCCTTCGAGCTCGAGGGGACCCGGTGGTTGGGCGTCGGCGCGCGCGATCTCCACGTTGGCGGCGTAGCCGGGCGCCAGCGCGACGTCGTTCTCGCCGGCCGCGCACGGCGCCATGTACTCGTGCGCCATCGACCCGCCCATCATCCCGACGTCGGACTCGACGGCGTAGAACTCCAGGCCGCAGCGCTCGAAGATCCGCGCGTAGGCCTCGGCGTGGAGGTCGTAGGAGGCCTGGAGGCCCTCCTCGTCGCGGTCGAACGAGTACGAGTCCTTCATCGTGAACTCGCGGGTCCGGAGCACCCCGGCCCGGGGCCGCGGCTCGTCGCGCTCCTTGACCTGGATGTGGTAGAGGATCTTCGGCAGGTCGCGGTAGGAGCGGATGGCGTTCGCGACGTGCAGCGTCACGACCTCCTCGTGCGTCATCGCGAGGACGTGCTCGGCGCCCTTGCGGTCCTCCAGCCGGAACTGCTCGGGGAAGCCGTAGCGCCCGCTGCGCTTCCACAGCTCCGCCGGCTGCATGACCGGCATGAGCATCTCCTGGCCGCCGATCGCGTCGATCTCCTCGCGCACGATCTGCTCGGCCTTGCGATGCACGCGCAGCCCCGCCGGCAGCCACGAGTACAGCCCGGCGCCCACCTGGCGGACCAGACCGGCTCGAACCATCAACTTGTGCGAGACGGCCTCGGCGTCCGCCGGGGCCTCGCGCTCTGTGGGCAGGAACAGTCGGCTGAGACGCATCGAGGACAGCGTATGCCAGGAGGGCGCAACTCCGATCGCACGATGCTGTTCACTGTCAGGCGTGTCCCGCCCCGCCCGCTTCGCCCTGCCCGCGCTGCTGCTCTGCGCGCTCCTGCTCCCGTCCGCCGCCACGGCGAGCGACCAGCAGGTCTCGATGATGATGGACGACGACCACCTCGTCTATCGCGACGACGCCACGCGCGACCGGACGATGCAGCGGATGAAGCAGCTCGGCGTCGACTACGTGCGCGTCACGGTGCTCTGGAGCGTCGTGGCCGAGCGCGCGAAGGCGACGAAGAAGCGGCGACGGAAGTTCGACCCGCGCAAGCCGAGCACCTACCCGATCCGCAACTGGGACCGCTACGACCGGCTGGTGCGCACGGCGCGCTCGCTCGGCCTCGGCGTGTACTTCAACGTCACGCCGCCAGGCCCGCCGTGGGGGCGCCACAGGGCGCCGAAGGGCCTGCGCGACGTCATCAAGCGCGCGTGGAAGCCGAGGGCGGGCGAGTTCGCGAAGTTCGTCGAGGCCGTCGGGCGGCGCTTCAGCGGTCGCTACCGCGACGAGAACGACAACGGCCAGACGATCCCCCGGGTGTCCTTCTGGTCGCTGCTCAACGAGCCGGGCCAGGCCGGCTGGCTGGCGCCGCAGTACCAGCGCGGGCAGATGCGCTCGCCGGCGATGGCGCGCGAGCTGTTCCTGCGCGGCCGCGCCGCGCTCGACCGCACGGGCCACGGCCGCGACGTGATCCTCTTCGGCGAGACCTCGCCGTTCGGCTCGAGCAACCGCAACTCGACCTCGCCGATCGGCCCGAAGCGCTTCTACCGCGCCTTCCTGTGCCCGAGCCGCGGCGGCTATCGCTGCAACCTGTTCCAGAAGTACGGCCCGATCCGCGCCACGGGCCTCGCGCACCACCCGTACACGAAGAACGTCTCGCCGCTGACGCGCCACTCGCACCCCGACTCGATCACCATGGCCAACGCCTCGGACCTCACCGAGCTGATCGACGTCCTCGCCACGCGCACGAAGAACGTCCCCCGCGGGCTCCCGGCGTACATGACCGAGTTCGGCTTCGAGACGAACCCGCCCGACCCGTTCAGCGGCGTCGCGCTCGAGCGCCAGGCCGAGTGGAACCAGCTCGGCGACTTCCTCGCCTTCACGAACCCGCGGATCGCGTCGCAGACGCAGTTCCTGCTGCGCGACGTCGCGCCGGTGGCGGGCGCCCGGCGGGGCACGAAACCCTACTGGTTCACCTACCAGTCCGGCCTGTACTTCAACGACGACACCCCGAAGCCGTCGGCCAACGCGTACTACTTCCCCTTCCTGGTCAGCCCCGCCGGCCCGGGCCGCGCGTCGATCTGGGGACAGCTGCGCTTCCGCCCGAACGCGCTGCCACCCGGCGCGCAGGACGCCGTGCAGATCCAGCACGCAGCGCCCGGGACCCAGGACTGGCGCGACGTGGGCCCGCCGATCGTCGTCACGAACGCGATGGGCTTCTTCACGGGGACGGTCGAGCACCCCGGCGGCGGCCAGCTGCGCGCGGTGTGGAACCCGACCCTGCCGGTGGCGAGCCTGCCCCAGCCCGTCGGCTGACCCGCGGTCGCGCGAAACTCCATCCGGTGTCGTGAGTTGTCTTCCCGGACGATGACCGCGCGCATCTGCACCCTCGCGTTCCTCCTCTGCCTGCTCGGGGCGGGGCCCGCCTCGGCGTCCAAGTCGATGGAGATCGGCGTGGCCGACGACCGGCTCCTGCTCGGCAGCGCCGAGCAGGCCGGCCTGGCCATCGACGACTGGAAGGCCGCCGGCGTCGACGCGGTGCGGATCGTCGCCCGCTGGGGCGTCTACGCCCCCGCCCCCGAGTCCCGCACGCCGCCCGAGGGGTTCGACGAGGCCGACCACGAGGACCCGCGCTACGACTGGGGCGCGCTGGACCGCGCCGTCGGCATGGCCGACGGCGCGGGCCTGACCGTGATGCTGACCATCACCGGCTGGGGGCCGGTCTGGGGCAGCGAGTTCCCGGTCAAGGACAACCCGCGCTTCAAGCCCTCGCCCGAGCGCTTCGCGGCGTTCGCGGGCGCCGTCGCCGCGCGCTACGGCGGGATGGTCGACCGCTACATCGTTTGGAACGAGCCGAACGTGACGCTGTGGTTCCAGCCGCAGTCGCAGTGCGTGCGGAGCAAGTGCACGCCCTACTCCCCGCACCACTACCGGCGGATCGTCCGCGCCGCCGACCCGGCCATCCAGCGCGCAGACGCGGGCGCGAAGGTCCTCGTGGGCGCCCTGGCCCCGCGCGGGTCGTCCGGGACGACGCCGAACGCCGCCCTGCGCCCGCTGCTCTTCCTGCGCGAGCTGGGCTGCGTGAACAAGCGCTTCCGCAAGGTGCGGCGCAGCTACTGCCGCGGATTCAAGCCCGCGCCCGCCGACGGCCTCGCCTACCACCCGCACGGCCTCAAGCTCGCCCCCAACCAGCCCGACCGCGTCCGCGACCAGGCCCATCTCGCCGACTTCTCCCAGGTGACCAAGACGCTCGACGGCGTCGTGCGCGCCGGCGGCATCCGGGCGCGCGGGACGCGCAAGCTGCCGGTCTACCTCGACGAGTACGCCTACCAGACCAAGCCGCCCGACCGGGTGCTCGGCGTCTCGGCGAGCGCGCAGGCGCGGTACATGTCGCAGAGCGCCTACGTCGCGTGGAAGAACCCGCGGATCGCCAACCTGACCTGGTACGTCTGGGAGGACGAGCCCGAGAACGCGGTCGGCGGCGGCTGGCAGTCCGGCGTGCGCTACCTCAGCGGCAAGAAGAAGCCGGCCTTCGCCGTCTTCCGCGCGCCGTTCTGGGCCGAGCGCGCCCGCCGCGGCGTCGCCCGCCTCTGGGGCCAGGTCCGCCCGGGCGACGCGACCACCGTGACGATCGAGCGCAAGTCGGGCGGCGCGTGGAAGCGCGTGGCGGACGAGTCGACCGACGGTCGCGGCGCCTTCCGCCGGCTCGTGCGCGTGCGGTCGAAGACGACCTTCCGCTTCACCTGGGACGGCGGGAAGTCCGCCGCCCGCACCGTCGCGGCCGACTGAGACTCACTCGATACTGACGGCCCGGCGGGCTGGGCGTAGCTTCCGGTGCATGATGCGCCTCCGGCCTCACCTCACGTACGCGAACGTCGTCTCGACCGCGTGCCTCTTCATCGTCCTCGGCGGGGTCAGCTACGCCGCCGCGACCCTCCCGCGCAACAGCGTGGGCGCCAAGCAGCTCAAGCGCAACGCGGTGACGAGCGCGAAGGTGAAGAACGGATCGCTTCGCGCGGCCGACTTCCGGGCGAGCGACCTTCCGGGCGGCGCTCGCGGAGCCCAGGGCGAGCGCGGGCCGGCCGGCCCGGCCGGCCCGATGGGCCCGATCGGGCCGGAGGGGCCGGTCGACCCCTCGCGCTTCCTCGCCGCGGACGGCAAGGCGGCGGACGCCGACAAGGTCGACGGCATCGACAGCGACCTGCTGCTGCTCGGGCCGCTCATCCGACGCGCGCAGGCCAGCCGGATGGCGCCCCCGAACAGCAGGGACGGCGGAACGGCCACCTGCGGTGCCGGCGAGATCGCCGTGTCCGGCGGAGCCGCGTGGGACACCGCGCCCAACGACTGGCCGATCGTCGAGTCGGCGCCCGACACGAACGGCGGGTGGGTCGTCACCGTCTACAACGGCGACGCCAGCGAGCAGGGCTGGTATCCGGTCGCGCTCTGCGCCGGGCTCGGCTAGGCGCGGGTGAAGCGGCGGCCCGCCGTCGGCGAGGCCTCTTCGTCGAGCCGAGCGGCGTCGGCCCGCTCGGCCTCGGCGCGCTGGGCCTCGGCCTCCATGGCCGCGAGGCGCTCCGGGGTCAGGTCGTGCGCGTTCTCCGCCTCGATCTCGGCCAGCAGCGCGGCGCCGGCGGCGGCCTGCTCCTCGTCGACGACGACCGTCTTGCCGGCCGCGTAGTAGCGGTCGATCTCCTGGAAGAGGACGTCGACGAGCTCGTCGGTCGGGACCTTGCGCAGCGGCTGGCCCTTGGAGTACACGACGCCCATGTCCTTGGCGCCCGCGATGCCGAAGTCGGCGTGCGACGCCTCGCCGATCCCGTTGACGGCGCAGCCCAGCACCGCGACCTCGATCGGGTCGCTGTAGGCCTCCAGGCGCTTCTCGATCTGCGAGACGACGGTGTCCATGTCGAACTGCAGGCGCCCGCACGTCGGGCACGCGATGAGGACGGGGCCGCGCTCGCGCAGCTGGAGCGCCTTGAGGATCTCCCAGGCGACCTTGACCTCCTCCTCGGCGTGGAAGGTCGAGAGGGAGATGCGGATCGTGTCGCCGATGCCGTCGGCGAGCAGCGTGCCCAGCCCGACCGCGCTCTTCAGCGAGCCGCTCCACTTCGTTCCCGCCTCGGTGATCCCGAGGTGCAGCGGGTACGGGATGCGCTCGCTCAGCAGCCGGTTCGACGCGATCGTGTTGGGCACGTTCGTCGACTTGATCGAGACCTTGAAGTTCTCGAAGTCCAGCCGCTCCATCAGCTCGACGAACTCGACCGCGGCGGTGACGAGCGCCTCGACGGGGTTCTCCCGCTCGAGGGTGTGCAGGTGCTTGGGCAGCGACCCGGAGTTCACGCCGATGCGCATCGGCGTGCCGAGCTGGTTGGCCCGCGCCGCCACCTCGGCCACCTTCTCCGGCCCGCCGATGTTGCCCGGGTTCAGCCGGATGCAGTGGGCGCCGGCGTCGAGCGCCTTCAGGGCCAGCGTGTGGTTGAAGTGGATGTCGGCGATGATCGGGATCGGCGACTCGGCGACGATCGTCTTCAGCGCCTCCGCGTCCTGGACGCGGGGGACCGCGACGCGGACGATGTCCGCTCCCGCCTCGGCGACGGTGCGGATCTGGCGCATCGTCGCCTCGAGGTTGGCCGTCTCGGTCTTGGTCATGGTCTGGACCGCGACCGGGGCGCCGCCGCCGATGGGGACGCCGCCGACGTGGATCTGCCGCTGAGAGGCCATCTGACACCAGTGTACGAGCGGCAACCGGCTTGAGATGCCCGCCGCTAGGGCAAAATGCAGCTATGAGCTATGACACCGCCTATACCGGCGCCGACGTCCGCGCGCGCAGCACCGCGCGGATCCTCGGCCAGACCATGTTCCTCGTCGCCGTGGCGATCGGCTTCCTGGTCGCCGGGACGGCGATGGGCAAGGAGCTCGAGCCCGAGACCGCCCGGATCTTCTCGTTCGTGGGCTTCGGCATGCTCGTCGTCACCTGGTTCGTCGATCGCCTGCGCTACGGCGCGCTGGGCATCGGCTGGCTGTGCGGGCTGGCGCTCGCCATCGGCATCGGCCTCGGGCCGGTCATCGGCTACCTCGCCGAGGTCGACCCCGGCGCCGTCACCACCGCCGCCGGCCTGACCGCGCTGACCGTCCTCGGCATGGCCGCCGTCGGCTTCGTGCTCGAGAAGGACACGGTCGGCTGGATGCGGCCGCTGTCGTTCGTCGTGCTCGGCGCGGTGGCGATCAGCCTCGGCGCGCTGATCTTCGGCGGGCTCGGCGCGCTGTCGCCGGTGATCTCGCTGGTGATCCTCGTCGCCTCGGCGCTGCTGATCCTCGTCGACTTCAACTACATCCGGAAGCACGCGACGGAGGACGACGTCGTCTGGCTCGCGACGGGCATCTTCGTCAGCATCCTGAACATCTTCATCTCGCTGCTGAACCTCACGAGCGATTAGCCCTCGCTCGGACGTCTACGCGACCGCCAAGCCCGGCCTGAGGACGCGGCTGGGCTCGGCGCTCGCCGCGCGTGCCCGGGCACGACGCCACCGGCGCTTCCGCGCGCTGACCGGCGCCGGGCCGGGCACCCGCATCCTCGACGTCGGGTGCGGCAGCCTCGGGCTGCGCGCGCTCGAGCCCGGCCTCGACATCACCGGCGTCGACCTCGTCGACCGGCCCGGCTACCCCGGGCCGTTCGTGCGCGCGGACGCGACCGAGCGACTTCCCTTCGGCGACGGCGAGTTCGACCTCGTCTACTCGAGCAGCGTCGTCGAGCACGTCGCGCCCGAGCGCCGCGCGGCGTTCGCGCGCGAGCTCCGGCGCGTGGGCCGGGGCTGGTGGGTCCAGACGCCCGCGTACTCGTTCCCTGTCGAGCCTCACGCGCTGCTTCCCTTCGCGCACTGGCTGCCGCCCCGGATCCGCCGTCCCTACTGGCGCCTGGGCGTGATGGGCGAGTACGAGGAGATCGCCCTGCTGCGCCGCGGCGAGCTCGAGCGGCTGTTCCCCGGCGGCGAGGTGGTGGCGGAGCGGATCGGGCCCCTCGCCAAGAGCTGGATCGCCGTAGGGTCCCGCGCGTGATCGACGACCTCGTCAACTGCGCCGACTTCGAGCGGCGCGCGGCGGAGCTGCTGGACCCCGGCGTCCACGGCTACTACGCGGGCGGGGCCGGGGACGAATGGACGCTGCGCGAGAACGCCGAGGCCTTCGCGCGCTACCGCCTCCGCCCCCGGGTCCTGGTCGACGTGAGCGACGTCTCCGCCGCCACGACGGTGCTCGGGCAGCCCGTGAGCATGCCGCTGCTCGTGGCGCCCACGGCGCTGCACCGCCTCGCCCACGCCGACGGCGAGCCGGGCACCGCGCGGGCGGCCGCCGCGGCGGGCACGATCTTCACGCTCTCGACGCTGGCCACCTCGCGCCCCAGCGAGGTCGCCGCCGAGGCGCCGCGGGCGCCGCGATGGTTCCAGCTCTACGTCCTCGAGGATCGCGGCGTCAGCCGCGCGCTGCTCGACGAGGCGGTCGAGTCGGGCTTCGACGCGATCGTGCTGACCGTGGACGCGCCGCGCGCCGGGCGGCGGGAGCGCGACTTCCGCACCGGCTTCGCCGTCCCCGAGCACGTGGAGATGCCGGCGATCCGCGCCGCCGTCGGCGGGCCGACCTCCCCCACGCCGGCCGAGTTCTTCAGCCTCGTCGACACGACGCTCGACTGGCGCGACCTCGAGCAGCTCTGCGGCGACTGCTCCCTGCCGGTGATCGTCAAGGGCGTCCACACCGGCGAGGACGCCCGCCTCGCCGCCGACCACGGCGCCGCGGGCGTCGTCGTGTCGAACCACGGCGGCCGGCAGCTCGACCGCGTCCCCGCCGCGCTCGACATGCTCCCCGAGGTCGTCGAGGCCGTCGGCGACCGCGTCGAGGTCCTCATGGACGGCGGCGTGCGCCGCGGGACGGACGTCCTCATCGCGCTCGCGCTCGGCGCCCGGGCGGTGCTGGTCGGCCGGCCCGTCCTGTGGGGGCTCGCCTGCGCGGGCGAGGCCGGCGCGCTGCGCGTCCTGGAGATCCTCAAGGCGGAGATCGAG
>DASVRH010000451.1:0-9049 GCA_036388715.1 Solirubrobacteraceae bacterium
TCGGTCGAGCACCGCGCCTCGCCGCGCGCCGCGCCGGACGACCCGGCGCTGACCGACCCCGAGACCGCGGTCGGCACGCCGCCGGGTACGCCGGTCCAGTGGTGGCCGCAGCGGATGGGCCTCTTCGACGCCTGGGACCTCGCCGACGGCGACGCGTCGCTCGTGGCGGTCATCGACTCGGGCGTCGAGGCCGCGCACCCGGACTTCAACGGCAAGATCCGCGACACGCTCGACGTCGACCCGACGCCCGGCATCGGCGGGCCGCTGACCGACGAGGCCGGCCACGGCACCCACGTCGCGTCGCTGGCCTGCGCGCAGACCGGCAACGGCATCGGGATCGCCGGCGCCGGGCGCGCCTGCGGGCTGCTCATCGCGAAGACCGACTTCTCGGACGGCTCGGTCGTGCAGGCGATCGTCGACGCCGCCGACCGCGGCGCCGACGCGATCGTCATGAGCTTCGGCACCGACGGCGGGCGGACCCCGCCGAAGGCGATGGTCGAGGCGATCCAGTACGCCGCCGAGCGCCAGGCCGTGCTCGTCGCGGCCGCGGCGGACGAGGAGACCGACCAGCAGGGCGATCCGGCCAACATCGTGCAGCCGACCGGCACCGGCCCGGACCTGGACAGGAACCTCGGCCTGTCGGTGACGGCGGCGACGTACTACGACCGCAAGGCGGCGTTCGCCGGGCGCGGGTCGCAGATCTCGCTCGCCGCCTACGGGGCGTTCGAGCGCGGCCAGGGCCCGCGCGGCCTGCTCGGCGCCTTCCCGGCCGCGGAGACCGACTTCGAGCGCGGCGACGTCGGCCCGCCGCCGACCCCGCCGTGCCGCTGCCGCTCGGACTACCGCGGCGACTCGCGCTACGCCTACCTGCAGGGGACGTCGATGGCCACCGCGATCGTCGGCGGCGTCGCCGCGCTCGTCCACGACCTCAACCCCGACCTGCGCGGGGCGGAGATCGTGCGCCTGCTCAAGGAGACCGCCCGGCGGCCCGCCGGCACGGGCTGGAACCCCGAGCTCGGGTGGGGCATCGTCGACGGCCTCGCCGCGCTGCGCCGCGCCGCCGAGCTCGACCGCACGCCGCCCACCTCGCGCCTGCGCGCGCCGAGGACCATCCGCCGCCGCTCGGTGACCCTGCGCTGGCGCGGCGCCGACGAGGCGCCCGAGAACGTCGCCTCCAGCGGCGTCGACCGCTACGAGGTGTGGCGGTCCGTCGACGGCCTCGCCCCGGTGAAGCTCACGACGACGCGTGGCAGCCGCTACCGCCTGCGCATCCGCCGCGGGCGGCGGTACTCGTTCTTCACCATCGCCGTGGATCGCGCCGGGAACCGAGAGGCGCCACCGCGGCGAGCGGACGCGCGGGTCCGCGTCCGGCGCTGAGGCTGCGCGCCAGCGTCGCCACCACCGCCTCGGGCGTGCCGGCGAGCTGCCGCCACGTCACGCGCACGACCCGGAACCCCTCGGCGGTGAGGTGCGCGTCCTTGCGCCGGTCCCGCTCGAACGCGTGCCGCCCGCCGTGGAAGGCGAAGCCGTCGACCTCGACGACGAGGCGGTCGCCCGGGAAGAGGACGTCCACCTCGTAGCCGCCGACCCTCGCGTTCGTCCTCGGCTCCGGCAGCTCGGCGGCGCGGATGAGCTCCAGCAGCCTTCGCTCGGCCTCGCTGCGCGTGAGCTTCGACTCCGTCATCAGCGCGGCCTTGAGAGCCGCCGCGCCGGGCCGCCTTCCCGCCCGCTCCACCGCCTCCGCGAGGGCCGCCTCGTCGAGATGCCGCTGGACCTGCGCTTCCTCTACTGCCCTGGTGAGGTCGCGAGCGTTGAGCCGCGTGGCGAGGTCGAGGAGCGTCCTCGCCGCGGTCGTGGTCGGGATGCCATGGTGGCGCGTCACCTCGTGGCTTTCGAGGGTGCGCGTCCGGTGCACGCGGATCCCGTCCCTCATCCGCGACTGCCCTGTCGTGACCGTGACGTCGATCGGTCCCGGTTGCGGCTTGCGGATGTTCAGCAGCGCCGCGGCCGAGTGGTGGCTCAGGACTGCCGTGGGGCCGCAGGCGAGGGTCGCGGCCATCGGGCTGGTGAGGGGATGCGAGATGGGGCCGACCCGGTAGACGCCTCGGTGCAGCCGGGTGAGCCGCCCGGTCGCCACCCGATGCGCGATCGCGTGCCGCCCGAGCCCGAGCGCGGTCAGCTGCGCCGTGGAGACGACGCCATGCTGCCGCGCCGCGAGAGCCGACATCCGCGCATCGACACCCGGCATAACGTCACACCCGCCCCGCCCCAACGGCACATGCGGAGGTCTCGTCCCCCATAGCCGGCACAACGTCACACCGGCCGGGGAGGGGGCCGCGGTTGTGACGAAATGCCGGTCCGAGGAGCGCCACGGACGCAGCATCCCCCTCCTTCCTCACCAGCCCAGACGGACCGCGCCTCAAAGAACAGACACGCCGCGAACGGCGCGCAACGAGCGGCTAAGTCGTAACCGCTTCAGGCGCCCGCGCGGCCCGGGCGAGACCCACGAGCTCGTCGATCGCGTCCGACACGTGGTCGCCGAGCTCGTCGAGATCCGGCAGCGCGTCGTAGTCGCCGAGCAGGCCGAAGTTCAGCCACCCGTTGTACGAGATGATCGCGACGGCGAGGGCGTGGTCGCGGGGGAGGAAGGCGATCGGGAAGACGGTCTGCATCTCGCGCCCGAGGACGTAGAGCGGCAGCTGCGGGCCGGGGACGTTCGTGACGATGCAGTTGAACAGCCGCGTCGAGAAGTTCAGCCGCGACGCGACGCCCAGGATGGTGGGCGGCGCGAAGTTCTGCATCCCGGCGAGCACCTCCGCGCCGAGCGCCTGCTTGGACTCCTTCAGCTCGCCCATCGAGGCGCGCACGGCCTTCAGCCGCTCGAGCGGGTCGGCGATGTAGACCGGCAGCGGCCCGCGCATCGCGGCGATCCGGTTGCCGAGGTCGCCGCCCTCGCCCTGCCCGCGCAGGGAGACCGGGACGAGCGCGCGCAGCTCGAGCCCCTCGGTCCGCACGCCGCGCGAGCGCAGCCACGTCCGCAGCCCCCCGCTCACCGCGGTGAGGACGACGTCGTTGACCGTCCCGCCGTAGACGTCCTTGACGAGCTTGAAGTCCTCCAGCCGCCCCCGCACGCCGGCGAACCGCCGGTGCGGCCCGATCGGCACGTTCAGAGGCGTCTCGGGCGCGGGGTTCAACGTCGCCCAGACGACCTCGCCGATCCCCTCCGCCGCCTCGCGAGCGACGGCAAGCGACGACGACGGACGCAGAAAAGCGCCCAAGGCTCGCTCTGCCACCTCGATGCCCGCTGTAAACGCGCCGCGCACCCCCGCCGCCACGAGGTCGACCGCGGCCGGCTCCCGATGCGGCTGCCACGCCCGGTTCGGGTGCTCCACCTCCCGCGGCACCTCGGTCACGTCGAACATGACCGTCGCCAGGTCGACGCCGGCGATCCCGTCGATCATCGCGTGGTGGGTCTTCGAGATCAGCGCCCACGACCCGTCGGCCAGCCCCTCGACGACCCACAGCTCCCACAGCGGCTTGGAGCGGTCGAGCTGCTGGGAGAAGATCCGCGCGGCCAGGTTCCGGAGCTGCTCCTCCGACCCCGGCGACGGGAGCGCCGTGTGGCGGACGTGGTACTCGAGGTTGAAGTCCGGGTCGTCGATCCACAGCGGCCGGCCGGTGTCGAGCGGCGGGACGGCGAGCTTCTGCCGGTAGCGCGGCACGAGGTGCAGCCGCCCGCGCAGCGAGTCGAGGAAGTCGCCGAGCGGCGCCGCCGGACCCTCGAGGGTCACGAGCGCGCCCACGTGCATGTGGCTCTCGGGGCTCTCCTGCTCGAGGAACGAGGCGTCGACGGCGGTCAGCCGGTCCAAGTGCTCCTGCGGCATCGTTGGAAACCTACTACCGCGAGGTGGAGCCCACACCGGTGAGCACTTCGCGCACCCGCGCGGGGCCGGAAGTCGCGCGGGCCAGCGGCGGCGTGTCGAGCTCGCCGCCCTCGCGCAGACCGTCGAACAGCTCAGCGAACGCGTCGACGGCCGAGACGCGCGGCTCCCACCCGAGCTCGGTACGGACGCGCGTCGTGTCCATGATCGGCACGCCGAGGCCCATGTCGAGCCACCCGGGCTCCGACGGCTGGAGGCGAAGGTGGAACGAGGCCGCCGCCCCGGCGCGAAGGATCGACGAGGGGAGAGGGAGCTGGCGGGCGGACAGGACGGAGGAGAGCGTGTCGCCGTCGAGCACGGGATCCGCCGCGACGTTGAACGCACCCCTCGCCGAGTCGCTCATGAGGGCAAGGCGATACGCCTCCGCCAGGTCGTCGGTGTGGACCGCCTGGAAGCGGAGCCGCGAGGTGACGGGCAGGGCGGGCAGCAGGGAGCGACGGACGAGGGAGCGCGGCAGGAACGGCCCGACGAAGAGCCGGCGGATCTGCGTGGCCGCCTCGCGCTTGAAGCACAGCCCGGGCCGCATCCGCACGACGCGGACGTCCGGGTGCGACGCCTCGAACGAGTCGAGGATCCGCTCGACCGCCGCCTTGTGGCGCGAGTAGAAGGACGTCGGGATCCCCGCGGTCGACCACGACTCGTCGACGGCGCGGTCCTTCGGGCCGGCCGCGTAGGCGCCCACCGAGGACGCGTAGACGAGCGTCGGGACACCCGCCGCGGCGACGGCGGAGAAGACCCTCGCCGAGCCGTCCACGTTCACCGACCTGGTCACCGACTCGCGGCGCCCCGGCTGGATCAACCACACCAGCGAGACGACCGCGTCCGCGCCCGCGAACAAGGGTGAGAGGTCGTCGGAGGTGACATCGGCCTGGACCCACGTCACCTTCGGCAGCGAGAGCGACGGCCGGCGCCGCGCGACACCGACCACCGAGTCGACGTTGGGGTCCGCGGACAGACGCCGGCACAGCGAGGTCCCGTGGTTTCCGGTGGCTCCGACGACGACGATGCGCATCCCCTGCTCCAATACCCCCATGTGGGATTTCTCGACCGAGCCCGAGTTCCAGGCACACCTGGACTGGATGCGCGACTTCGTGCGCGAGGAGGTCAGGCCGCTCGAGCTGCTCCGTCTCAGCCCCGAGCAGTTCGATCGCGCGACCGAGCCGCTGAAGGAGCAGGTCAAGGAGCGCGGCCTGTGGGCGGCCCACCTCCCGCCCGACCTCGGCGGCCAGGGCTACGGCCAGGTCAAGCTCGGCCTGATGCACGAGATCCTCGGCACCACGCCCTTCTCGCCGATGGTCTTCGGCAACTCGGCGCCCGACAGCGGCAACTCGGAGATCCTCGCCCTGGCCGGCACCGAGGAGCAGAAGGACCGCTGGCTGCACCCGCTGCTCAACGGCGACCTGCGCAGCGCGTTCAGCATGACCGAGCCCGACACCGCGGGCAGCGACCCGACGCTCCTGCGCACGCGCGCCGAGAAGGACGGCGACGGCTGGGTGCTCAACGGGCACAAGTGGTTCTCCAGCCACGCGTCGATCGCCGACTTCCTGATCGTCATGGCGGTGACGGACCCCGAGGCGCGCCCGCACCAGCGCGCGTCGATGTTCATCGTCCCGGCCGACGCGCCCGGCGTGCGGATCGCGCGCGACGTCGCGACGATGGAGCACCCCGAGGACGTCTACGGCCAGCTCGGCGGCCACGCGGAGATCTTCTACGAGGACGTCCGCCTCGGCCCGGACGCGCTGCTCGGCGCCGAGGGCGCCGGCTTCCTCATCGCCCAGCAGCGGCTCGGCCCCGGCCGCATCCACCACTGCATGCGCTGGCTCGGGGTCGCGCAGCGGGCCTTCGACATGATGTGCGAGCGCGCCACCTACCGCGTCAGCCACGGCTCGGTCCTCGGCGAGAAGCAGTCCGTGCAGAACTTCATCGCCGACTCGGCCGCCGAGATGCACGCCAGCCGGCTCATGACGCTCCAGGCCGCCTGGGTCATGGACACGCAGGGCGCGGCGGCGGCCCGCAAGGAGATCTCGTACATCAAGTACTACGGCGCCAAGGTCCTGCACGACGTCATCGACCGCGCGATCCAGGTCCACGGCGCGCTCGGCTACTCGACCGACCTGCCGCTCGAGCAGATGTACCGCTTCTCGCGCGCCTGGCGGCTGTACGACGGCGCGGACGAGGTGCACAAGCAGACGGTCGCGCGGCTGATCCTGCGCGGCTACGAGCCGCCGGCCGACGGCGTCCCGACCGAGCACGTCCCGACCCGCAGGGAGGAGGCGCAGCGGCGCTTCGCGCACCTGCTCGAGGCGGTGACCTCCAACGACTAGACGGCCCCGCGTCCTCGTCGTCGTCCTCGTCGTCCAGCTCCTCATCGGAGGGGCGTTCCTGTTCCTGGTCGCCAACGACTTCGACCTCAACGGCGACGACGATCCGCCGACGACGACGACCGAGCCCGCCGCCTCGCGCGAGCCGTTCATCCCGAAGGCGCGGCAGAACCGCTTCGACGGGCGCAGGGCGCACGCGCTGCTCAGGCGCCAGGTCGAGCGCTACGGCTGGCGCCCGGCGGGGAGCCGGAAGCTGCGCGCGCTCGCCGCGGACCTGCGCAGGCGGATGCCGGCGGGCGCGTTCGAGCCGCTGGGCGACGACCATCCGCGCCTGCGCAACGTCGTCGGCACGGTGGCCGGCGAGGGCCCGCCGATCGTCATCGGCGCGCACTACGACGTCGAGGCGCGGCCGAAGGGGTTCGTCGGCGCCAACGACGGCGCGGCCGGGACCGCGGCGGTGGTGCAGCTCGCGCGGACGTTCGCGCGCCTCGAGCGGCCCGAGGGCGCGCCGGAGCTGCGCTTCGTCCTCTTCGACGGCGAGGAGGAGCCGGCCGGCTGCGACGACTTCGGCAGCTGCGCGCTGCGCGGCTCGCGAGCCTACGTCGAGCGGCACGCGGGCGAGGGCATCCAGGCGATGGTCCTGCTCGACTACGTCGGCTCGAAGCGCCTGCGGCTGCCGCGCGAGGGCACCTCGGACGAGCAGCTGTGGATCCGCCTGCGCGAGGCGGCCCGCCGGATCGGCACCGAGCGCGTCTTCCCGGCCACGAGCGACGCCTCGCTGCTGGACGACCACACGCCGTTCCTGGAGCAGGGGATTCCCGCGATCGACCTCATCGACTGGCAGTACGAGCACAAGGACACGCTGCGCGACACGGTCGACAAGACATCCGCGGAGGCCCTCGACGCCGTAGGGGAGACAGTGGCCGACCTGCTCCTACACTGGAATCGATGACCGGCACCGTCGAGAAGCTTCTCCTCGCCGCGCCGCGCGGCTACTGCGCGGGCGTCGACCGCGCGGTGCAGACCGTCGAGCGCGCCCTCGAGCTGCACGGCGCGCCGGTCTACGTCCGCAAGGAGATCGTGCACAACAAGCACGTCGTCGAGAAGCTCCGCGAGCGCGGCGCGATCTTCGTCGACGAGCTCGACGACACGATCCCCGAGGGCGCGCTGACCGTCTTCTCGGCCCACGGCGTCTCGCCCGCGGTCCACGCCGACGCCGGGCGCCGCAACCTGCGCACGATCGACGCGACCTGCCCGCTGGTCACCAAGGTCCATCGCGAGGCGGTCAAGTTCGCCGCCGACGGCTACACGATCGTCCTCATCGGCCACTCCGGCCACGAGGAGGTCGAGGGCACGATGGGGGAGGCGCCCGAGCACATCCTCCTCGTCGAGACCGAGGAGGACGTCGACCGCCTCGAGGTCGAGGACCCTGCCAAGGTCGCCTACATCTCGCAGACGACGCTCTCGGTCGACGAGACGCGCGCGATCATCACCCGCCTGCGCGAGCGGTTCCCCGACATCACGGGCCCCCGCACCGACGACATCTGCTACGCCACGACGAACCGCCAGGCGGCCGTCAAGCAGATGGCCGAGCAGTGCGACCTCGTCCTCGTCATCGGCTCGCAGAACTCGTCGAACTCGCAGCGTCTCGTCGAGGTCGCGCGCGAGTACGGCGCCGAGTCGCACCTGATCGACAACGCCGGCCAGGTCGACGCCGCCTGGCTCGACAACAAGCGCGTCGTCGGCATCTCGTCCGGCGCCAGCGCGCCCGAGGAGCTGGTCGACGCGCTCGTCGGCTACTTCCGCGAGCGGGGCGTCGAGGACGTGTCGGAGTTCGAGGTCGTCCGCGAGGACGTCCGCTTCATGCTGCCGAAGCCGATCCGCCAGGCGATGGCGGCGGCGTCCGCCTGAGCCAGTCGCGGATCTCCTCGCCGTGCTCGTCGAGCGCCGGAGGGCGTGACGTCGGCCGCGCGAGGCCCCGCAGCGGCGAGCGCACCGAGCGCACGCCGTCGAGCTCCCACACCGGCTGAAGGCCGAGCGACTCGGCGAAGGCGAACGCGGCCGGGACGTCGTTGACCGGCCCGGCGGGGACGCCCGCGGCGTTGAGCCGCTCCGCCCACCCGTCGCCATCGGCGAACGCGGCCTCGAGCGCCGCCGAGATCTCGTCGCGATGCTCCAGGCGCTCGACGTTCGTGGGGAAGCGCTCGGCCAGGTCCGGGCGCGCGATGACGTCGCACAGCCGCGCGAACATCGCGTCGTTGCCGCACGCGACCGCGAGGTCCCCGAAGGTCTCGTAGGGCGCGATCGACGGGTGGCGGTTGCCCATCCGCCGCGGCGACGCGCCCTCGTTGAGGAAGGCGGAGGCCTGGTTGAGGAGCGCGACGAGCGCGCTGTCCACGAGCGAGACCTCCACGCGCGTGTGCCCGGGCTCGCGCAGCCCGGCGAGGATCCCGATCGCCGCGTGCAGCCCGCAGACGAGGTCGATGACGGCGGCGCCGACCTTGAGCGGGCGGCCGTCCTCCTCGCCGGTGACGTGCATGAGCCCGCCGACGGCCTGGAGCAGGAGGTCGTAGCCGGGCAGGTCGGCGTCGCCGAACGCGGTGACGTGGCACGACACGCTCTTGGGCAGGCCGAGGTCGAAGCGCTCGAAGACGCCGGGGCGGAACGACTCGACGGCGACGTCGGCCCGCGCGACGAGCTCGCGGGCCAGCGAGGCGTCGTGCGGATCCTTCTGGTCGAGCGCGACGGAGCGCTTGCCGCGGTTGAGCCCGAGGAAGTACGACGGGC
>DASVRH010000452.1:0-5891 GCA_036388715.1 Solirubrobacteraceae bacterium
CCGTGCGCTCGGCGCGGACGGTGCGGCCGATCCGCGCGGCGACCTCGTCGATGGTGTCGATCGGAACGTCCACGATAGTGGACGAAGTGTGCACCAGAGTTGCCGGCGGTGCAACCGTCCGGGCCCGCGGCCGGCGCTACGGCGCGGCGTCGTCGAGCAGCTTGCGCATGTCGGCCGCGCCGCTGGCGACGCGCTGCGCGAAGTCCCTGCGCTGCTCCTCGGTCAGCTTGCCCTCGTCGCGCGCGAGGAAGGTCGCGAAGCCCTCGACGACCGCGAGCGGGCTGCGCAGGTCGTGGACCAGCTTGCGCAGCGGAGCGAGCTCGTCGGAGGCCACGGCAGGCGCGGTCGGACGGGCGTGCTTCAGGCGCCGTCGCTGGGCGACTCGAGCTGGATCTCGCCCCGCTCGAGCGCGATGGCGATCGCGTGGACGCGGTTGCGCGCCTGCAGCTTGCGGATCACGTTGCGCACGTGGGTGCGGACCGTCTCGACCGACACCGTGATCTGGTCGCCGATCTGCTCGGCGGTGAAGCCCTCGGCCATCAGGTGCATGATCTCGCGCTCGCGCGGCGAGAGCTGCGGCACGTGGGAGGTCGCCCGCGGCGACAGCAGGATCCGGTCGAGCCGCGGGTCGACGTAGGAGCCGCCGTCGGCGACCTGGTGGATGGCCGCGAGCAGCTCGTCCATCGAGCCGGCCTTCAGCACGTAGCCGCGCGCGCCGCTGTCGAGGCCCTCGTAGAGCAGCTCGGCGTCGGCGTCGCCGGTGTAGAGGACGACGGCGAGGTTCGGGTGGCGCTGGAGGAGCTGGCGCGTCAAGTCGATCCCGCTGCCGTCGGGCAGGCGGATGTCGACGAGCGCGAGGTCGGGCTCGTTGTGGTCGACGAGGTCCATGCCCGCGGCGACGTTCCCGGCCGACCCGACGACGTCCAGGCCGGCCTGACTCAGGAGCACCTCGAGGCCGCTGCGCAGCGCCTCGTGATCATCGATGACGACCAGCTTGGTCACGCGGCGGGAGCATACCCCGGTTGGCGGGCAGCAGAAATGCCGCAAAGAGCGACGGACTGAAGACAGAGCGCCGCGGCCAGTCGCCTAAGGTTGCCCGGGATGGCGAAGGACACCGAGAAGCTGATCCGGCAGCTCTCGCTGATCTCGTACCTCATGGCGGAGCGCCGGCCGGTCACCGCGCTGGAGATCCGCCGCGACGTCGAGGGCTACAGCGGGATGAACGAGGACGCGTTCGCGCGGCGCTTCTACGCGGACCGCGCGGAGCTCGAGTCGCTGGGCATCCAGCTGACCGTCGACAAGCCGATCGACGCCGGCGGCGAGCAGGAGACCTACTCGCTGCGGCCGGAGAACTTCCACCTCCCGCCGATCCAGTTCGACGACGCCGAGCTGGCGGCGCTGCACACCGCGCTCTACCTGCTCGACGGCGAGTTCGCCTACGCCGAGCCGCTGCGCCTCGCGCTCCAGCAGATCTCCTGGGGCCGTCCGAGCCCGCTCGAGGCGACCGGCGGCCTGCGGCTGAACATCACCGCCTCGGCCGGCGGCCACGAGCTCTCCCAGCGGCTCGCGAAGATCGAGACGGCGATCTTCCGCCAGAAGACGATCACCTTCGACTACTACTCGCTGCAGCGCGACTCGCGCGACGCGCGCAAGGTGGACCCGTACCACCTGCTCTTCCGCGACGGCCAGTTCTACCTCGTCGGCCGCAGCCACGAGCGCGACGCGATGCGCGTCTTCCGCCTCGACCGGATCCGCGGCAAGGTCGCCTACGCGACCAAGGCCGAGCACGACTTCAAGCGCCCCGCCGGCTTCGACCCGCGCGAGTACGCGGCGCGAGCCGGCTGGCAGTTCGGCGAGGCGGCGGGGACGGCCGAGATCTGGGTCTCCGACCGCATCGCCTGGCAGGTCGAGCGCCAGTACGGCCGCTACGGCGAGATCGAGGCCACGGGCGACGGGATCGTCTTCCGCACCTCCTACGCCGACCCGCGCCAGCTCGCGTCGTTCGTGCTCGGCCTCGGCGAGCACGCGCGCGTCACCGGCCCGCCCGAGCTGGCCGACGAGGTCGCCGGGCGCGTCGAGCTGCTCCACGACCGCCACTCCGACGGCCCCGAGCTGGCCCCGCCGGCCCGGGGCAGGGCCGCCTCCGAGGCGCTCCCGGCCGAGGACGCCGCGCCGAGCGGCGGCCGGCGCGAGGCGTCGATCCGCCCCGAGCGCTTCGCCCGGCTGGTCACGCTCGCGAGCATCCTGATCGAGGCCGGCCGCCTCGGCCAGAACCTGCGCGAGGAGGACGTCCGCCAGCGCGTCCAGGTCTCCCAGCAGGAGCTCCAGGAGGACATCAACGTCCTCAACGTCGTCTCTTTCGGCGGCGGCACGTACGTCCTCTACGCCGAGCTGCACGACGACGGCACGATCGAGGTCGACCCCGAGCCGTACGCCGACAACTTCGCGCGCCCCGCGCGGCTGCTGCCGGTCGAGGCGAAGGCGCTCGTCGCCGCGATCGACCTCATCGGCGAGCACTTCCCCTCCGGCGCGCTGAGCACCGCGCGCGAGAAGGTCGTCGACGCCCTCGGCGGCGAGGACCCGCGCGAGCAGCTGCACATCGCCACCGCGACGGCCGACGACCCGGACATGGCCCGGCGCATCTCGGTCGCGATCGACGAGCGCCGCCTGCTGCGGCTGGAGTACTACAAGGAGTCCGAGGACACGTTCTCCGAGCGCCTCGTCGAGCCCTATCACCTGATGAACGGGCTCGAGGGCTGGTACGTCGCGGCGTACGACCCTGCCAAGGAGGACGTCCGCCACTTCCGCCTGGACCGGATCAAGGACGCGACGGTCGCCGACGAGACGTTCGAGCCGCGGCCGGAGGCCTACGTCGCGGCCGACCTCGACGGCTGGGCGCGCACCGGCGAGCTCGACGCGTCGCAGACCGCGCGCATCTGGGTCTCGCCCGAGCGCGCGCGCTGGCAGCGCGAGGAGCACCGTGTCGCCGAGGAGCTGACCGACGGCGCGATCGTCATCGAGCGCGGCTACAAGGGCACCGACTGGCTCGTGCGCGAGGTGCTCAAGGAGGCCGGCGACGCCGCCGTCCTCGAGCCCGCCGAGGCCCGCGAGGCCGTCCGCGCCGCCGTCACGCAGCTGCGCGACGGCGCGCTAGCGAAGTAGCTCGCCGAAGCGCGCGTAGCGCATGTTCCACGCCGTGCGCGACCGGGGCGCGCGGGCGGTGTGCTCGCGCATCAGCCGCCCGAACTCCTCGGGGAACCCGTCGCGCGGGTGCAGGTCGGTCACGGCGCGGCGGGTCGCGCGACTCAGCTCCCAGGCCCGCATGCGGATCGTGTCGAGCCCCGCGCCCGCCCGCACGAGGTGGCCCTCGACGCTCTGCCGCGGCGGGACGTGCGGGTTGAGGTGCAGCGTGATCGCGCCCGCGGCGCGCTCGGCGCGCGGGTCGTCCCAGGCCAGCGCCCGCTGTGCGCTGAAGACCGTGAAGCAGCGGTCGTCCCGCGCCTCCGGGACCCCGGCGTCGTGCAACAGCGAGGCGACGTAGAAGACCTCGTCGTCGACGTCGAGGCCGTCGGCGCCGGCCAGCAGCATCCCGTAGAGGTACGTGCGGTGCGAGTGGCCGGCGAGCGCGGGGCCGAGCGCCTCACACTGTCCCTCCGCCTCGCGAGCGAAGGCCGAGTCGGGCACCGGGACGTCGCGCGGGTCGCGGTCGATGCGCCGGCGCACGGCCTTCGGCAGCATCGCGGCGCCCTCGCGGACGAGCTGCGCCGCCAGGCCGAGCTCCTCGCGGCGGCTCAGCCGGCCGCCGGTGCGCTGCGTCCAGTCGAGCGTGCCGACCACAGCGCGAATCCCAGCACAAGCGCGCCGGCGAGGGCATCGGTGAAGATCGTCGCGTAGAAGACGGGCGGGATGTCCGGGTTGCCCGAGGTGAAGTGCCCGAGCGAGACCATCGCCCACAGGCCGTAGGCGATCAGCCCGGTGCGCGCCCCCGCGTGGTCGCCGTCGCGGTAGCGCTGGTAGGCGCGGATCGCGATCCACGTGAAGAGCGGCCACGAGACGACGATCGCCACCTGCACGAACCAGTCCGGGATCGCCGAGCCCGGATAGTCCTCGACCTTCACGAAGTTGTGGATGAAGTGGACGCCGGTGGAGACGACGCCGAAGATGAGGATGGCGCGTAGATAGATCGCTCTATTCATGCCGGTAGAGTGTCACATCATGGCCCTCGACACCAAGGACCGGATCATCGAGACGACGGCGGCCCTGTTCCGGCGCCACGGCTACACCGGCACCGGGATGAAGCAGGTCGTCCAGGCCGCCAACGCGCCGTTCGGCTCGCTCTACCACCACTTCCCGGGCGGCAAGGAGGAACTGGGGCGCGAGGTGATCCTCCGCGGCGGCGCCATGTACGCCGAGCTGTTCGCCGAGGTCGCGCGCCAGGCCGAGGGGCCGCTCGAGTACGTGCGCGACGTGTTCGAGGGAGCCGCGACGACGCTCGTCGAGTCCGGCTACGAGGACGCGTGCCCGATCGAGACGGTCGCGCTCGAGGTCGCGAGCACGAACGAGCCGCTGCGGCTGGCGACCGCCGAGGTCTTCGAGAGCTGGATCGACGGCTGGACGATGTACCTCGAGCGCCGGGCCGGGCTCGACCACGACCGCGCGCGGGCGCTGGGGATCGAGTTCCTCTCCGCGATGGAGGGCGCGTTCGTCCTCTGCCGCGCGCTGCGCAGCCCGGAGCCGATGCGCCTTGCCGGCGCGGCCGCGGTCGAGCGGCTGCGGGACGCGCTGGCGGCGTAGGCTCCGGCCCGTGCGGGCCACGGCCGTCCTCCTGCTCGTCAGCGCCGCGCTCGCGGCCGGCTGCGGCGGCGAGGACGACGACGAGACCGCGCGGCCGACCGAGCCGCTGATCCCGCCGCCGACGGAGCCGGTCGAGCCCCCGCCCGCCATCGACATGATCGACGGGGAGTACGAGGCGACGATCCCGGCCTCGGCGCGGCGGCGGTACCCGAAGGTGCTCCACCGCCCCGGCCGCTGGCGGCTGCTGATCGCGCAGGGGGCCCTGTACTTCGAGGGCCCGGGCCGGCCGGGCGACGAGGAGATCCGCTTCAAGTCGATCGACGAGACGACGCTCGTCGTGCACGCCGACGCGCGCTGCGTCGACCGGCGCGCGCGGCTCACCGACGGCCGGTACCGCTACGCGCTGCACGGCGGGGCGCTGCGCTTCCGCGCGGTGTCAGAGCCGTGCGGCGACCACCGGTTCCTCATGACGACAGCGCCGTGGAGGCGGCGATGAGCCGGGGCGGTGCAGCGCGACGCCGGCGACGACAAGGGCGACGCCCGCGAGCTCGGCGGCCGTCGGGAGCTGGGCCAGCACGATCACGCCGACGACCGTCGCCGTCGCCGGGAGCAGTGACACCAGCAGCGCGTAGGTGGCCCGCGGGAGGCGAGCGAGCGCGAGCTGGTCGGTCACGTAGGGGATGACCGACGACGAGACGCCCACGCCCACCCCGGCGAGCAGGGCGACGGGGTCGCCGAGCGCCGGGACGACCTCCCAGCCCCCGAGCGCCGTCACGACGGGCAGCGCGATCAGCATCGACGCGGCGAGCCCGTCGATCCCGCTCAGCCCATCGCGCTTGGCGACGCGGTCGGCGAGCACGATGTACGCCGCGAACAGGACCGCGTTGGCGAACGCGAGCGCCAGCCCGAGCGGCTCCGCCTCGATCCGCACGCCGGTGAGCAGGTAGACGCCGCCGACCGCGAGGACGAGCGCCGCGGCGTTGCGGGCGCCGCGCGCACCGAGCGCGGCGAGCGCGACGACGGGCAGGAACTCGATCGCCGCGACCGTGGCCAGCGGCAGCCGGTCGATGGCGACGTAGAAGCACGCGTTCATGAGC
>DASVRH010000453.1:0-2689 GCA_036388715.1 Solirubrobacteraceae bacterium
AGCTTGAGGAGGATGTTCTCGACGTCCTCGCCGACGTAGCCGGCCTCGGTCAGCGCCGTGGCGTCGGCGATCGCGAACGGGACGTTGAGGATGCGCGCGAGCGTCTGGGCGAGCAGCGTCTTGCCGCAGCCGGTCGGGCCGAGCAGCAGGATGTTCGACTTCTGCAGCTCGATCTCGCCGTCGTCCGCCTGCATCATCTGCACGCGCTTGTAGTGGTTGTAGACGGCGACCGAGAGCGTGCGCTTGGACTGCTCCTGGCCGACGACGTACTCCTCCAGCACGTCGTAGATCTCGCGCGGCTTGGGGAGGTTCTCGATGTCGAACGAGGGAGGAGCCGTCAGCTCCTCGTCGATGATCTCGTTGCAGAGATCGATGCACTCGTCGCAGATGTAGACGCCCGGCCCGGCGATCAGCTTCTTGACCTGCCGCTGCGACTTGCCGCAGAAGGAGCAGAGAAGCTGTTCGTTTGAGTCAGTCGGCCGAGCCATTGTCCTCCCCGGTGTTTCCCCGCAAGCGCGTCGTCGTCACGCGATGGCTTCTTTCGCTTCCTCGGCCGGATTCCTCTCCCGGCCGCTCCGGTGGCCCGCGAAGCGCGAGTCTACCAGTCGTTTGTGGCGGCTTTTCGTTTGTTCGGCGGATCTACGAGCCGCTTGAACCGGGCGTCCAGAGCTTCTCGCGCGCCTCGGCGCGGCCGGGGTCGATCGGCTTGGCCTGCTCCGTTATGAGGTCCACCGCCTTGCGCGCTGCGATGTCCTCCTTGACGGCGTCCAGGCGGCCGGCGCTGCGCAGGCGCTCGAAGAGCTTCTTCGGCTTCTCGCCGCTGCGCTCGGCGTCGCCCTCGAGCGCCTCCATGACCTCGTCGTCGGAGACCTCGATCCCCTCCGCCTCGACGACCGCGGTGAGCACCGCGTCGCGGCGCAGCGCCTGCGCCGCGTCGGGCTTGGCCTCCTCGAGCAGCTCCTCCTCGCTCTTCTGCGCGATCTGGAGGTACTGCTCCTTGGAGATGCCGCGGTGCGAGAGCGAGTGCATCGTCTGCTCGAAGAGCTCCTTCGCGCGGTCCTCGACGAGCTGGTCGGGCAGGTCGATCTTCGCCTCGGCGACCACCGCGTCGACGGCGGCCTCGCGGTACTCGCTCTCGATCTGCCGCGTCTCGCCCTCCTCCAGGCGCTTGCGGACGTCGTCGCGCAGCTCCTCGAGCGAGTCGAACCCGGCGGCCTCGACGGCGAACTCGTCGTCGAGCTCGGGGAGGTGCTTGCGCTTGACCTCCTTGACGGTCACGTCGAAGACCGCGTCCCTGCCGGCCAGCTGCTCGGCCGGGTAGTCGGCCGGGAAGGCCAGCTCGACCTTGCGCTCGTCGCCGGCCTTCGCGCCGGTGAGCTGCTCCTCGAAGCCGGGGATGAGCCGGCCCGAGCCGAGCTCGACGAGCTGGTCGCGGCCCTCGCCGCCCTCGAAGAAGTCGCGCTCGCCGCCCTCCCCCTCGACGGAGCCCTTGTAGTCGATGACGACGTAGTCGCCGTTCTCGGCGGCCTCCTCGACGGTGTCGAGGCGCGCGAGGCGCTCGCGCAGCGCCTCGACCTCGCGGTCGATCGCCTCGTCGTCGGCGGCGGGCTCCCGGCGCGGGACGTCGAGGCCCTTGTACTCGCCCAGCTCGGCCTTCGGCCGCACGCCGATCTCGATCGAGAACGTCAGCGGCTCGCCCTCCGCCGGCGGGTCGCCGATGTCGAGCTTCGGGTCGCCGACCGGCGCGACCCCCGCCTCGTCGATGGCGGCGACGTACCAGTGCCCCAGCGACGAGCGGATCGTCTCCTCGAGCACCGCCTCGCGGCCGATGCGGCGGATGACGACCGGCGCCGGGACCTTGCCCTTGCGGAAGCCGGGGATGCGCAACTCCGACCCGAGCGACTGCGCCGTCTTGTTCAGGCGCTTCTGCAGCTCGTCGGGCGGGACCTCGGCCTCGACGCGGACGCGGGACTCGGGAAGCTCGGTGACGGTCGTCTTCATACGCGCGACGACGATACCGTCACACGCGATGCGCCTGCTCACGTGGATCTACACGGGCCCCGTGGGCCATCTGTACGGCGGCGTCGCCGACTGGGGCGAGCTGCTGGCCCGCTACACGTGGGCCCGCGCGCGGGGACGGTCGCCGTTCCCGTGGTGACGGTCGAGACGCCCTACCGCGACTTCCTCGCCTTCTGGGACCGCGCGGCGGACGCGCCGCGCGACGAGCAGCGGCGGCTGTGGCGGGAGCTCTACGCCGATCGCCACCCCGCGCTCATGGCCCACTACGACGAGCTGTTCGGCGAGGCGGCGTCACTCGACGACGCGCTCGGGCGCTTCGCGGACGTGGCCGGCGAGGTGGAGCAGAGGTTCGCGGCGCTGGCGCTCGAGCCGGCGGCGCGGTCGGTGGCCGAACTGCTCGACGCTCCCGAGGCCCCGCGCGCGGTCGCGATGGTGGGCCTGTTCACCGCCGACGCGTGGGCCGACGACCTCGACGGCGAGCCGACCGCGATCTTCGCGCTCGAGCGGCTGCCGTACGCCGGGGTCGTCGCGACGCACGAGCTCGCCCACCTGTCCCACCGCGTCGCGCGCGACGAGTACTGGGGCAACCAGCCCGGCCTCAACCTCCTGTGCGAGAGCATCTCGACGTTCGCGACGCTGCGCCTGCACCCGGACCTCCCGCTCGAGCGGC
>DASVRH010000454.1:0-2590 GCA_036388715.1 Solirubrobacteraceae bacterium
CGGCGACGAGGACGGCGACGCGCGGATCGACATCGGCGCGTCGGAGTACCGGCGGCGGGCGCCGAGCGTGACCCTCGACGGGCCTTCCGGCGGGGTCGCCGGGCAGGCGCTGACCTTCACGGCGACGGGGACAGACCCCGATCCGGGCGACGACGTGGCGTTGACGTGGCGCGTCGACGGCGCGGCGGCCGGAGACGGCGGCGGGTCGCTCGAGCACGTCTTCGCCGCGGCCGGGCCGCACGTGGTCGAAGTCGTCGCGACCGATCCCGCGGGCGCCGCCGCGACCGCGTCGCGCACCGTCACGATCGACCCCGCCCCCGCGCCGGGCGGCGGCGCCCCGCCCCCATCGGGTGGCGGCCCGCCGGTGGTCGTCGTCCCGCCCGGCGCGCAGCGCGCGGTCGTCACGCTCCCGCGCCGGGCGACGCTGCGCCGCGGTCGCATCCGCGTGACGCTCGCCTGCGCCGGCGCGCCGTGCGCCGGCACGCTGACGCTCCGCGCCGCGCGCACGAGGATCGGCCGCAAGCGGTTCGCGCTCGCGGCCGGGCGGCGCGGGACGATCGCGGTCCGCGTCAAGCGCCGGAAGGTCCGGCGCGTGAAGCGGGTCAGCGCGGTCGTCCGGCTGGGAGGCGAGGCGCCCGTCGCCGGGCGCCTGCGCCTCCGCCGCCGCTGAGGAGGGACCTCTCAGACCGGGTCGGCCACCAGCCGGCCCGGCTCGCGGGCGCCGTCGGGCTCGATGAGGATCGCGCCCTCGCCGCTGGCGTAGGCCTCCTCGCCGTGCTCGAGGACGTCCATCCCGATCGCCTGCTCCGTGTCGCTGCCGCGGATGGGCATCAGCGCGCCGACCACCTTCAACAGCACGAAGGTGACGACGAACGCGTAGGCCGGGGTCACGAGCGCCGCCAGGACCTGCCACCCGAGCGTGCCCGCGTCGCCGTACAGCAGGCCGTCGGCGACGCCGTTCCACGACTCCTTGGCGAAGAAGCCGGTGAATAGGATCCCGAACAGGCCCGCGGTGCCGTGGGCGGCGAGCACGTCGAGCGTCTCGTCGACGCGCGTCCGCGGGCGGAGCATGATCACGGCGTAGCTCGGGAAGGCGCCGATGACGCCGAGCGCGATCGCCCAGCCCGGGCTGATGAAGCCGCCCGCCGGCGTGATGAGCACGCAGCCGACGATGATTGCCGTCGCCGCGCCCACCGCCGTCGCCTGGCGGCCGCGGATGATGTCGAGCACGAACCACGTGAGCAGCGTCGCCGCCGGCGTGAGCAGGGTGTTGGTGAACGCGAGCACGCTCCCCTGTCCCGTGCCGAAGCCGCTGCCGCCGTTGAACCCGAACCACCCGAACCACAGCAGCCCGGCGCCGAGCAGGATGAACATCGTGTTGTGCGGGATGATCGCCTGGCGCCCGTAGTCGCGGCGCGCGCCGACGACGAGCGCCGCCGCGAGCGCCGAGAAGCCGGAGCCCATCTCCACCGGGACGCCGCCCGCGAAGTCGAGCGTGCCGCCCTCGAACAGCCAGCCGCCGCCGAACGCCCAGTGCGCGAGCACGGAGTAGACGAGCACGGACCACAGCGTCGCGAAGACGATGAACGCGCCGAAGCGCATCCGCTCGACGACCGCGCCGGAGATCAGCGCGATGGTGATGATGCAGAACGTCCCCTGGAAGGCGAAGAAGACGAGGTGCGGGATCGTCGATCCCTCGCGCGGAGCGAAGTCGACGCCGTTGAGGAACGCGTGGTCGAGGCCGCCGATGAGCGCGGCGTCGCCGTCGAAGGCCAGCGAGTAGCCGATGACGGCCCACATCACCGCGCCGACGCCGATCGAGGCGGCGCTCATCATGAACGTGTTCAGCGTGTTCTTCGAGCGCACGAACCCGGCGTAGAACAGGCCGAGCGCGGGGGTCATGAGCAGGACGAGCGCGGTCGCCGCGAGCATCCAGGCGGTGTCGCCCGTGTCGATCCCCGGCGGCATCAGGCGCCCACCGGGGTGACGGCGCTGTGGTCGGTCTCGCCGGTGCGGATCCGGACGACCCGCTCGAGCGGGAGCACGAAGATCTTGCCGTCGCCGACCTCGCCGGTGCGGGCGCCCTCGCAGAGGGCCTGGATCGTCGGCTCGACGAACTCCTCGGACACGGCGATCTCGAAGCGGACCTTCTCCGAGAGCGCCATCTTCACGGTCGTGCCGCGGTACGTCTCCACGCGGTCGAGCTCGCCGCCGTGCCCCTGCACGCGGCTGATCGAGATCCCGCGCACCTCGGCGCGGTACAGGGCTTCGAGGACGTCGTTCGCCTTCTCGGGGCGAACGATTCCGATGACCAGCTTCACGAGTACGACTCCCCCAGTGCGACTCCGGGCGCGGCTCGTCGCCGCGCCGATTTGACCCGCCCGCAAGTGAACCCGCAGGGCCCCGCCGCGTCGTTGTCCACCTGTCCAAAAAGGGCCTGGCGAGGTCCGCCCTGTGTCCAGCGCGGCCGACACCCGGAAAAGTGGCTCTTCGCGGACACCGCTGCCTCGTGCTCGCCGCCGCCTCGGCGGCGCTCTTCGCCGTGCCCGCGGAGGGGGCGGGGAAGGGCCCCCTTCCGGCGACGGGTCGC
>DASVRH010000455.1:0-1650 GCA_036388715.1 Solirubrobacteraceae bacterium
CGGCCGGCTGCTGCGCGGTCGCGGGGCGCGGGGCCGCGCCGCCCATCGCGACGCCGATGGGGTCGATGTTCCGGGTCGAGACGTTCATCGCCGGCGTCGCCACCCACGTCATCTCGCCCGCGTCCTGCATGTAGTCGTAGATCACGTCCATGTTGGGCGGGAGCCGGCCGCCGTTCTGGCGCTGGTAGAGCGTCACGTACTCCTTCAGGTCAGAGACGATCTCGCGCGTCTGCGTCTGGTCGCGGCCGACGAGCGCGAGCGCGCGGTGCAGGTAGGACTCGGGCAGCATCCGCCGCTTGTCGAGGTCGATGGCGGCGGCGAACTCCGCCAGGGCGCGCGCCTTGTCGCCGGGCGTGCGCGCCGTCAGCTTCAGGACCTTGCCGTAGTAGAAGTGGGCCGCCGGGTCGTTGCTGCGTATCTGGAGCGACTCGTCGAGGTTGTCGCGCGCGACCTGGAACATGTCGTAGTAGAAGGCGCGGATGCCGTTGTCGCGCTTGAGCTCGGCCATCACGGCGAGGAACTCGGCGGGGCTGCCGATGAGCTGGCCCGATTCGAGCTTCTGCCTCACCTCCTCCGACATCGCCCCCTGTATGAGCCTCTGCATGTTCGCGCCGCGGGCGGCGGCGTCGCGCGTCGGGTCCATCGACTTGCCCGTGTCGGCCGGCCTCTCGGGCTGCGGCGTGGCCGCGGCTATCATCGCCTCGGCCTGCCGCTCCATGTTGAGGTTGATGGCGCCGACGAGCGCCATCGTCTGGACGCCGCCGACCGGGGCCAGGCCGGCGACGTAGCTCACGCGGTCTGCGATGCGCGCGGCGTTCGCCATGAAGCCGAGCCCCGTCCGCTGGTCGCGCCGCGAGACGTTCTGGAGCGAGGCGTAAAACTTCGGCACCTCGCGCGCGTCGTAGTTGCGCGCGAGCATGTACTGGAGGCCGAGCTGGTCGGCCTCGTCCTCCTGCTGCTTGTCCCAGGTGACGACGGCGTTCGGCTCGGCCATCTTCATCAGCGTCGGCACCGAGTACTGCGCGAGCATGACCGCGGTCAGGCCCATCATGCTGCCGCCGCGGATGAGGCCGCCGCTCACGATGCCCGTGCCGACGTTGGCGATGCCGCCGAGGATCGAGCGCTTCTGCTGCTGCTTCTCGTTGAAGTCGTCGAGCCCGCGCTCGACGAGCACGTCCTCGAACCAGTGGTTGCGCTCGACGTGGCCGATCTCGTGGCCGAGGACGTAGGCGAGCTGCGCCTCGTTGTCCACCTTCGAGAGCAGGCCCGTCGAGACGTAGATGGTTCCGGTCGAGAGCGAGCGCGCCTCGGGGATGGGGCTCAGCGTGATCTTGAAGGCGTAGAGGTGGTTCGAGTTCGAGGGGACGAGCGACTGGCCGACGCGGTTGACGTAGTCCTGCGCGAGCGGGTTGTCGTAGAGCGTGTCGAGGATGCGCATGCGCTCGGCCGTGCGGATGACCTGCCCCTCGTCGCTGTCGAGCGTGTTGATGTTGAAGGCGTACTCGCCGTGCTCGCGCTGCTTCTGCCGGAGCGCCTCGTCCACCTCGTCCTTGAACTCGGCGTTCCTGGCGTAGCGGTCGAGGCTGAACTGCTTGATCTTCTGGTACTCGCGCTCCTGCTTCGACTGCGCGGGCGCGCCCTTCTGGCCGG
>DASVRH010000456.1:0-27007 GCA_036388715.1 Solirubrobacteraceae bacterium
TCGTGCTCACCGCCGACGACACGCCGACGACGCGCCGCCGCGCGCTCGGCCTCGGCGCCCGCGACTTCGTCACCAAGCCGCTCGACCGCGTCGAGGTCCTGCTGCGCGTCGGCAACCTCCTCCAGACCCGCCGCCTGCAGCGCGCGATGGAGGATCGCAACCACGACCTGCAGCGCTGGGTGCGCGCACGCACGGCCGACCTCGAGGACGCCCGGCGCGAGACGCTCGAGCGCCTGGCGATGGCGGCCGAGTACCGCGACGACGACACGCAACAGCACACCAAGCGCGTCGGCCGCACGGCGGCGCTGCTGGCCAAGCAGCTCGGGCTCTCCGCCGAGACGGTCGACCACCTGCGCTACGCCGCGCCGCTGCACGACGTCGGCAAGATCGGCATCCCCGACGCGGTGTGGCTGAAGCCGGGCGCTCTGAGCGACTCCGAGCGCAAGATGCTCGAGCAGCACACCACGATCGGCGGGCGGATCCTCTCGGGCTCGCGCTCCCCCATCCTGCGGCTCGCCGAGCAGATCGCCCACACCCACCACGAGCGGTGGGACGGCAACGGCTACCCGCACCAGCTCGAGGGCGACGCGATCCCGCTCGCCGGCCGGATCACCGCGGTGGCCGACGTGTTCGACGTGCTCGCGCACCCGCGCCCGCACAAGAAGGCCTGGCCGCTCGAGCAGGCGGTCGAGGAGATCGTCTCGCAGGCGGGCAAGCAGTTCGACCCCGAGGTCGTCGCGGCGTTCCGCCGGCTCGACGCGCGGTCGCTGCTGGATCCGGTCGAGGATCCGTCGCAGATGCGCCGCGCGGCCTGAGCTAGCGTCGCAGGCGGATCGCGCGGCGCTTCGTCGTCGCGTTGCCGGCGGCGTCCGTCGCGACGACCGTCACCTTCGCGGTCAGCCTCTTCCGCCCACGCAGCGCGCGCCGGATCGCCTTGAGCGCCGGCCGGCCGATCCTCAGCCTGAGACGGCCCCTCGCGCCCGCCTGGATCGCCGCCGTGGCCGCCCTCAGCCGATGGCGCTTCGCCCCCACCCTGACGACGCCGGTCGCCGCCGCGCGGCAGGCCTCGGCGGGGCAGCGGACGGTGACCGTAAGGAACCCCGCCGAGGCTCGCTGCCTCGTCGACCCGCCGAGCTCCAGCGCCGGGGCGATCGTGTCGGCGGGCGGCGCCGGTGCGAGCGGCGGAGCGGGCGGGGCGAGCGGCGGGCCGGCCGGCGGCGCCGGGGGGTCGGGTACGTCGTCGCCGGGATCCGGGTCCGGGCCGGGCGGTGCGGGCGGGTTCAGCGCCTTCGCGGCGTTCAGGCGGCCGCCGGTGACCACCTTGCCCGCGAGCGACGGCTTGACGTCGACGTTGTCGAGCAGGCGCTCCCTGACCTCCGCGACGGTGAGCCCGGGCTCGGCGGCCAGCAGCAGCGCGGCGACGCCGGTGACGAACGGTGTGGCCAGCGACGTGCCGTTGGCGACGACCAGCGCGTCGTCGGGATAGGGCGACGCCAGGCAGCGCACGGCGACGTCGTCGACGTACACGCCGTCGTCGGTCAGCGTGTCGGTGTTGGAGACGAAGGCGAAGATCAGGTAGGCGTCGGGGTCGTCGTCGATCGGGGTGAGATCGAATCCCCTGCTCGCGAACGCCGGGATCGAACCGCCGAACCGGCCCACCTGGCCGGCGCCGGCACCCGTCGTGGTGGGCGAGGCGATCACCACGAAGTCGTCCTTCGCCGGCGTGGCCGCGGGCTGGACCTCCGTCCGGATCTGCATCCGCAGCTGCGTCGCGACGCTGCAGCCGTTCTCGCCCGCGAGGTCGAAGGGGCTCACGTTGCGCGCGGTGCTCGACGTGCCGTCGACGTAGCTGCCGGCGGGGGAGTCGGTGAGGCTGAAGCCGCCGGTCGCGGCCGCCGCGCCCGTCCGGGCCCACGTGTTGTTCGTGCCGGACGTGGTCCACGTCGCGGCGATGTCGCTCTCGAAGTCCTCGGTGAACAGCGGCGGGTCGAGGGCGATCCCGGTGCTCATCACGGTCGTGCCCGGGGCCGCGAGGTCGACCGACTGCGCGCCGAAGTTCGAGTAGGTCGCCAGCGCGTCGTCGTTGTCCGTCGCGGCGACGCAGATCACGTTCGGCGCGGGGAGGTTGCACGGGTAGAAGGGCGACAGCTCGTTGTCGGTGGCGTCGTTGCCCGCCCCGGCGACGAAGAGGACCTCCGGCGCGTCCTCGATGACGTCCAGCGTCGCCTGCGAGAACCCCGTGGCGCCGAAGCTCGCGTTCACGACGTCGGCGCCGTTGTCGACCGCGTAGGCGAAGGCGGAGGTGATCCGGTCGGCGGTGATGTCGCCCTGGTAGCCGCCGCCGATCCGCACCGGCATCAGCCCCACCTCCCAGTTCACGCCCGTCACCTCGCGCGCGTTGTCACCCCGGGCGCCGACGACCCCGGCGACGCTCGTCCCGTGGCCGTTCGAGTCGAGCGGCTCGTTGTCGTCGCCGAGGAAGTCCCACCCGCGGAAGTCGTCGGTGAACCCGTTGAGGTCGTTGTCGAGGCCGTCGGTCTCCTTCCCCGTGCCGCTCTCGCCCGGGTTCGTCCAGACGTTCGGCGCCAGGTCCGGATGGTCGTAGGCCACGCCGGAGTCGACGATCGCGACGGTGACGTCCGGGCTGCCGGTCGTCGTGTCCCAGGCCGCCGGCGCGTCGATGTCCGCGTCCGCCGTGCCCGGGTCGGTCAGGTTCACGAGCTGCCCGGTGTTGTGGAGGCCCCAGAGCTGGCCGAGGAACGGGTCGTCCGGGGTCGCGAGGGGCGCGTAGTAGGCGTTCGGCTCGGCGTACAGGACGCCGGGCTCGCGCTCGAGCGCCTCGACCTCCGCGGGCACCGTGCGACCGGGCGCCAGCCGTACCAGCTGCAGGCCCGGGACGGGGAGCCGGCGCACCGCGCGCAGGCGGTGCGCCCGACGCAGGTCGGCCCTCTCGCCGCCGTCGACGCCGGGCGCGAACCTGACGACGACCTCGTCGGGGACGTACGACGCGCCGACCGCCGCCGTCGGCGCGGCCGCGACCACCAGGATCATCACCGCGCCGGCCAGGACGAGCCGTCCCACGGGGCAAGTCAACACCCCGCCGCCCGCGGAGTCCAGGGCGTACGCTTCTTCCATGGCCATCGACGCCTTCACCGGCCCCTTCGTCACCCACGAGGTCACCAACCAGGTCCCGCCGGTCGGCGACGTCGACCTGTTCTCCACGAACGTGCCCTTGGTGGAGGGCCTGGAGCGCGAGGGCGGCTCGTGGGCCCGGGATCTTCTCGTCGAGGTCGGCCGCGCCTGGGGCGCGGAGTGCACGCAGACGTGGGGCCGTCAGGCGAACGAGTTCCCACCGAAGCTCCTCACGCACGACCGCTACGGCAATCGGATCGACGAGGTCGAGTTCCACCCGGCGTACCACATGCTCATGCAGCAGGCCTCCGAGCACGAGCTGCACGCGCTGCCGTGGAACAACCCGGACGAGAACGGCCACGTCGCGCGCGCGGCGATGTACATGTGCAGCGGGCAGGCCGACGCCGGGCACGGCTGCCCGATCACGATGACCTTCGCCGCCGTCCCCGCTCTGCGGCACGCGCCGTCCCTGTACGAGGAGTGGGTGCCGCGGCTGACCGCCGCGTCGTACGACCCCGTGCTCGGCGCGGAGAAGGCTTCCGCGAAGTGCGGGATGGCGATGACCGAGAAGCAGGGCGGCTCCGACGTGCGGGCGAACACGACGACCGCGCGGCCGGTCGGCGACGACGAGTACCTGCTGACCGGGCACAAGTGGTTCTGCAGCGCGCCGATGTGCGACCTCTTCCTGGTGCTCGCGAAGACCGACGAGGGCGTGTCGTGCTTCGCCGTGCCGCGCGTGCTGCCCGACGGGTCGCGCAACCCGTTCCGCCTCCAGCGGCTGAAGGACAAGCTGGGCAACAAGTCCAACGCGTCCTCCGAGGTCGAGTTCGACTCCACTTGGGGGCGGCTCGTCGGCGAGGCGGGGCGCGGCGTGCCGACGATCATCGAGATGGTCGCCCACACGCGGCTGGACTGCGTGATCGGCAGCGCCTGCGGGATGCGCGCCGGGGTCGCCGCGGCGACGTGGCACACGGCGCACCGGGCCGCGTTCGGCCGGACGCTGGTCGACCAGCCCCTGATGCAGAACGTGCTCGCCGATCTCTGTGTCGAGAGCGAGGCGGCGACGGCGCTTGCGCTGCGGCTGGCGCGGGCGTACGACGAGGAGGACACGGCGTTCAAGCGCCTCGCCACCGCGATCGGGAAGTACTGGGTGTGCAAGCGGCTGCCGGGTCACGCGTTCGAGGCGATGGAGGTGCTCGGGGGCAACGGCTACGTCGAAGAGTCCGGGATGCCGCGGCTGTTCCGCGAGTCGCCGCTCAACTCGATCTGGGAGGGGTCGGGCAACGTCAACGCGCTCGACGTCCTGCGGGCGCTGGTCAAGCAGCCGGAGGCGCTGGATCGGTACCTGGCCGAGCTGGGCGAGGCCTCGGGCGCCGACCCGCGGCTCGACGCGTTCGTCAACGGGCTCAAGGACGACTTCGCCGACGCCGCGACGCTCGAGGTGCGGGCGCGGCTCGTGGTCGAGCGGCTCGCGCTCGCGCTGCAGGGGTCGCTGCTCGTGCGCCACGCGCCGGCCGCCGTCGCCGACGCGTTCTGCGCGTCGCGCCTGGCCGGGGACGGAGGGCTCGCGTACGGGACGCTCCCCGCCGCCACCGACTTCCGCGCGATCATCGAGCGCCACACGCCGCAGCCGGCGTAGCGCGAGCTCCCGCGAAGCCGCTGCACAGCGCTCAACCGCCGTCGGCCGCGCGCCGATGGATGGTCATGGCGTCCCGCCGCTCCGTCGCCACGGCGTCCCTCCGCGCCACCGCCACGGCGTCCCTCTGCGCGGCCCTCCTCGCGGGGGGCGCGGGCGTGGAGAGCGCGGTCGCCGCGCCGCCCGCCTCGCTCTCGGCGCGCGACCTCGCCGCCGACGGCGCGACCCTCACCGCGCTCATCCCGCTGAAGGCGCGCGGCCCCGTCCACTTCTCCTGGCGCGCGGCCGGCGGCCCCTGGCGCAGGATCGCCGCCCGCCGCATCCGCATCCGCCACGCCACGGCCCGCCTCTCCGGCCTACGCCCCGCCACGACCTACCGCTTCCGCCTCGTCGCCGGCCGCCGAAGAACCCGCTCGGCGCTCTTCACGACCCTCCCGGCTCCGCCCCCGCCGTCGCGCACCTCCGAGCCGGCGCCGAGCGGCCCGCCGAGCGTCGACCCTCCCGAGCCCTCGCCCCCGCCCTCCTCGCGCCCTCTGTTCGGCTCGTCTCCCGCCGAGGAGCCGAAGGTGGGCGATCCCCGCAATCCCGTCTTCGGCGGCGCGTTTCCCGACCCGAGCGTGCTTCGGGTCGGTGACGAGTACTGGGCTGTGGGGACCGGCGAGGGGTTCCCGATCCTTCGCTCGGACGACCTCGTCGAGTGGGAGCCGGCGGGGACGGTCTTTGCGGCGCGGCCGGGGTGGGTCACGACGACGGAGCGCGACTGGCACCCGTGGGCGCCGAGCCTCGCCGCCACCGACGGCGGCGTCGTCCTCTTCTACGTCGCCCTGTCCGGCCTGCTCGGGCCGACGACGAACTGCGTCGGCGTCGCGACGGCCGCCACGCCCGCCGGCCCGTACACCGACCTCGGCCCGCTCGAGGACGCGGGCGGCGCCCCCGTCGGCTGCGGCGACGAGAGCCGCTACGGCACCATCGACCCCGCGCCGTTCGTCGACGACGACGGGCAGGCCTATCTCTACGTCTCCACCGACTGGAGCTGCGCCGCGGAGGCGGGCTGCGAGCTCTCCCCCACCCTCGGCGTCATCCCGCTGAGCCCCGACCTCCTCACGGCCGCCGGCCCCCGCCAACCGCTCTTCACCGCGATCGCGAACAGCTGGGAGCAGGCCCCGTGGGCGCCGGTCGTCGAGAACCCGTGGGTCGTCGAGCGCGACGGCACCTACCACCTCCTCTACTCGGGCGGCGCCTGGACCGGCGAGTACGGCATGGGCCACGCGACCGCGCCGTCGCCGCTCGGCCCCTTCACGCGCACCGAGAGGATCCTCCGCCAGCAGCCGACCGCGCGCGGCGCGGGCGGCGGGATGGTCATCGAAGGCCCGGGCGGCGGCGACTGGCTCGCCTACCACGCGCGCGCCGGCGGCCACCCGGCGCCGCGGACGCTGCGCATCGACCCGGTCACGTGGCCGGAGGACGGAGGGCCGCCGCGAGTCGACGGCCCGTCCTCCGACCCGTTCGCCGTGCTGCCCTGACCGCTACTTCCGGTCGGGGTTGACGACGTCCTTCACCTTGTCGGCCGCGTCGCCGACCTTGTCCTTCACGCTGCCGGTCGCCTGATCGACCTTGCCCTCGTTCTTCAGGCTGTCGTCGCCGGTCAGAGCGCCGCCGGCCTCCTTGGCGCGGCCCTTCAGGTCGTCCTTGGTCCCATCGCCCATGAAACACAGCTCCTTCGAGAATCGGGTGGACGCCGCAGGTCGTACCCGCGGCGCCCGTCCCGATGCCCGAATCTGGCGCTCAGTTGCGCCGGTAGGGGTCGACGAACACGTCGTCGACCGACCAGGTGCCCGCGACGGAGCGGAAGCGGAGCGCGAGCGGGACCTCCCCGCCGGCGACCGCCGCACCGAGAGCCGACGCGGTGAGCATCACCGGCGACGGCTTCCACGACGACCCGGGGACCACGGTCCCGATCGGCAGCTCGACGAGGCCGAGGGCGCCGTCGCGGTACACGAGCGACACCGTCATCGCCGGCAGCAGCCCGAGCAGGCCACCCGACGACTTCGCGAAGAAGCGGAAGCTCGGGTAGTCGGCGTTGACGCAGGTGGCCGCGGTCGTGACCGAGCCGCCGGCGGGCAGCGAGAAGGACGACGAGCCCGCGACACCCGTCGCCGCGAACGGCGACGAACCGGCGGCGCGCTTGGCGCCACCCGAGAACGTCCAGCCCTCGAGCGAGCCCTCGGCGTCGCCGCCCGGGGCGAGCTTGTACAGCGCATCGTCGTTCCAGCGCGCGAACGGCTGCGTAAGCGCGGCGTCGTCACAGGCGCCCGTCTCGATCAGCGAAGCACCGGCCGGCGCCGCCGGCAGCGCGACGCACACCAGCGCCAGCACGCCGCAGAACATCAGTCGGAGTCGGTTCTGCATCAGGGGTTCCCTTCCGTGGGAGTAGCGGCGCGTCATCCGTGCGCCCCGCGTGGAGCGGACTGTAAACCGGAGCGCCGGCGCGCAGAAACACAGTTGGACGGATGGCCAATGGCCCGCTCCTCACTTCTGGGTCGCCCCGGCCGACAACCGAGGGAAGGCATGGAATCGCACCCGCTCGTCGAGACGCTGCTGAGAAACGCCGCGCCCCGCACCGCGACCCCGCTCGACGGGCGGGAGCGCGCGTCCGAGGCCGGCTTCGCCTGCGCGCTCGTGGGCGCGGTCGCCCTCCTGCACGCCGTCGCGCCCGAGAGCGCGCGCGAGGTCGGCCCCACCGCGCTGGCCCTCGTCGCGCTCTACGCGCTGGCCGGCCGCGTCCACTTCAGCGTCGGCGCCGGCAACACGTCGGCCGAGCAGATCGCGCTCGTCCCGATGCTCCTCCTCCTCCCCCCGTGGCTCGTCCCGCTGCTCGTCGCGGGCGCCCTCGGCCTACGGCGCCTCCCGGAGTACCTCAGTCATCGCACCCATCCCGACCGCCTTCTCCTGCACCTCGGCGACGCGTGGAGCGTCGTCGCGCCCGCGGCCGTCATCGCCTTCGCCGCGCCCGGCCCGCCCGCACTCGAGCACTGGCCGGTCTACGCCGCGGCGCTCGCGTCGCAGCTCGTCGCCGACGCCGTCCTCTCGACGGGCCGCGAGTGGCTGGCCTCGGGCGTCCCGCCGGCGCTCCAGCTGCGCCTCATGGGGCTCATCGCCGCGATCGACTCCGCGCTCGCCCCGATCGGCCTCATGGCGGCGCTGCTCGCCGAGAACGAGCCCGCCGCGCTGGTGCTCGTCGTGCCGCTGCTCGCCGTGCTCGCGATCCTCGCCCACGAGCGCGAGAAGCGCATCGAGCACGCGCTCGCCCTCAGCGACGCGTACCGCGGGAGCGCGCTGCTCATGGGCGAGATGCTCGAGGCCGACGACGCCTACACCGGCGGCGAGCACTCCAAGGGCGTCGTCGCGCTCGCGCTCGCGGTCGGCCGGCGACTGCACCTCGGCGCCCGCCAGCAGCGCAACCTCGAGTTCGGCGCGCTGCTGCACGACATCGGCAAGCTCAAGGTCCCCGGCGAGATCCTCAACAAGCCCGGCAAGCTGACGCCCGAGGAGTGGGAGATCGTCAAGCGCCACCCCGAGGACGGGCAGCGCATGCTCGAGAAGATCGGCGGCGTCCTGGCCGACGTCGGCCTGACCGTGCGCGCGCACCACGAGCGCTGGGACGGCGGCGGCTACCCCGACGGCCTCAGCGGCGCCGACATCCCGCTCGACGCGCGCATCATCTGCGCGTGCGACGCCTACAGCGCGATGACGACCAACCGCAGCTACCGAGAGGCGATGCCCGTCCACGAGGCGGTGGAGGAGCTGCGGCGCTGCGCGGGCACGCAGTTCGACCCCGACGTCGTGGAGGCCCTCACCGCCGTCGTCGCGCGCGAGACGCCGGAGGCATCCGGCGCGCTCGACCTCGCCGCATAGACTGAGCCGCGTGTTCGGGGAGAGCGGCTCGATCCAGCTCGTCCGGGTCTTCGGGATCCGGATCGGCGCGAGCCCGAGCTGGTTCCTCATCCTCTTCGTCGCCATCTACCTGCTGTCGGGCAGCTTCCAGGACGCGCTGGGCGGCACGAGCACCGAGGCCTACGTCGTCGCCGTCGCCTCGGCGATCCTCTACTTCGGCTCGGTGATCGTCCACGAGCTGGGCCACGCGGTGGCCGCCCGGCGCGAGGGGATGGAGGTCCACGGCATCGAGCTGTGGCTCTTCGGCGGCCTGACCCGCACGAGCCCGGACAGCCGCACCCCGGGCGAGGAGTTCCGCGTCTCGGCGGCCGGCCCGCTGGCGACGCTGCTCGTGGTGATCGTCTGCTTCGCCGCCGCCGTGGCGCTGACCGGCTTCGACCGCGCGATCGACCTCGCCCTGCTGGAGGCAGGCACGAACCCGTCGCCGATCGAGCTGCTCGTCGCCTTCGTCGGCACCATGAACGCGCTGCTGCTCGTCTTCAACCTCGTCCCCGCGTTCCCGCTCGACGGCGGCCGCATCGCCCGCGCGATCGCGTGGCGCGCCACCGGCAGCCGCGCCAAGGGCACGATCTTCGCCGCCTGGCTCGGCCAGGGCTTCGGCGCCCTGCTCATCGCCTTCGGCATCTACACGCTGCTGGTCAGCGACGACGCGTTCAGCGGCATCTGGTGGCTGATCCTCGGCTACCTGATCTTCGGCTCGGCCCGGAGCGCCGCCGTGACGGCGCGCGTCGGCGACCGGCTGGAGGGGATCCGCGTCGAGGACGTGATGAACCGCGAGCCGCTCACGATGCCGGCGGCCACGACCGTCATCCAGGCCCACGACGAGTTCTTCGCCGGCGACGAGGCGTGGCCGTGGTATCCCGTGATCGACGACGCCGGGCGCTTCCTCGGCATCGCCGAGCAGGGCGCCGTCGACGACGCGATCGCCGCCGGGCGCCCCGCCCTCCCCGTCACCGACCTGCTCGACGACCAGGCGCCGACGGGCCAGTCGGTGGGGACCGACCAGCCGCTGGAGGCCGCGATCGCGGCCGAGCCGCTGCGCCGCCTCGGCGCGGTGATGGCCGTCGACGCCGAGGGCCGGCTGCGCGGCGTCCTCACCTATGACCAGGTCCGCCGGGCGCTGACCGCCGCCGCGCCCAGCCGCCCGTAGCCGCGCCGCGACCGCAGGCCGCCGGGGACCCCTCCCCGTATATCTTCCAGAGCGATGCCCGCGCATGACGTCCTCATCATCGGTGCCGGTCTCGCCGGCCAGCGAGCCGCCCTCGCCGCCGCGGACGCCGGGGCGACCGTCGCGATCATGAGCAAGGTCCACCCGGTCCGCTCGCACTCGGTGGCCGCCGCGGGCGGCATCAACGCCGCGCTGAACCCCGAGGACACCTGGGAGTCGCACGCGTTCGACACGGTCAAGGGGTCGGACTACCTCGGCGACCAGGACGCGATCGAGATCATGGCCCGCGAGGCCCCGGAGGAGATCCTCCACCTCGAGCACATCGGCGTCACCTTCCACCGCAACGAGCACGGCCAGCTCGGCACCCGCGCGTTCGGCGGCGCCTCGCAGGCGCGCACGTACTACGTGGCGGACATCACCGGCCAGGCGATCCTCCACGTCCTCTACGAGCAGCTCATGAAGTACAGCGACCAGGTGGATCGCTACGAGGAGTGGTTCACCACCTCGCTCATCCAGGACGACGAGGGCGCGTGTGTCGGCTGCATCGCGCGCGACATCCGCACCGGCGAGATGGAGATCTTCCGGGCCAAGAACGTGATCCTCGCCAGCGGCGGCTGCGGCCAGGCGTTCAAGCCGACCACCAACGGCCTGATCGTCACGGGCGACGGCATCTCGCAGGCCTACCGCGTCGGGGCGCCGCTCATGGACATGGAGATGGTCCAGTACCACCCGACGACGCTCGTCGAGAACGGCTTCCTCATCACCGAGGGCGCCCGCGGCGAGGGCGCGCACCTGCTCAACGGCGACGGCGAGCGCTTCATGGAGAAGTACGCGCCGAACAAGCTCGAGCTGGCCTCGCGCGACGTCGTCAGCCGCGCCGAGCAGACGGAGATCAACGAGGGCCGCGGCGCCGGGCCCGACGGCGTCGGCATCTACCTCGACGTGACCGTCGTCCCCAAGAAGCGCACGCTCGAGGCGCTGCGCGAGATCGTGAACATCGGCAAGGACTTCGCCGGGGTCGACATCACGAAGGACCCGATCCTCATCCGCCCCGGCCAGCACTACATCATGGGCGGCGTCAAGACCGACGCCTGGGGCGCGACGCCGATCGAGGGCCTCTACGCCGCCGGCGAGGTCGCCTGCGTCTCGGTCCACGGCGGCAACCGCCTCGGCGCGAACTCGCTGCTCGACACCCTCATCTTCGGCAAGCGCGCGGGCACGCACGCCGCCCAGCGCGCGGCGTCGATGGCGATGCCGAACGGCGCCACCGGCGAGGCCCGCCTGCGCGAGGACGTCGCCGAGATCGACTCGATCATCGCCCGCCCGAAGACCGGGCGCCGCGTCTCGGAGATCAAGAACGAGCTCGGCGAGGCCATGAACAAGTACGTCGCCGTCTTCCGCGACGCCGACGGCCTCCAGCAGGGCCTCGAGGTCGTCAAGCGCCTCCAGGAGGAGGCCAAGACGGCCTACATCGACGACCGCGGGACGGTCTTCAACCAGGACGTGCTGGGCGCCATCGAGCTGGGGTACATGATCGACTGCGCCGAGGCGACGGTGGTCAGCGCGATCGAGCGCAAGGAGTCGCGCGGGGCGCACACCCGCATGGACTTCCCCGACCGCAACGACGACGAGTGGCTCAAGCACATCAACGTCTCGCAGAACGGCGGCGACGACCCCGAGATCTCCTACTCGCCGGTCACGATCACCCAATGGCAGCCCGAGGAAAGGAAGTACTGACGTGAGCGAGTTCAAGCTCCGTCTGCGTCGCTACGACCCGGAGTCGGGCGAGGCGCCGTACTGGTCCGAGTACACGGTCGACCTCGAGGGGCACCGCTCGGTGCTCGAGGGGATCCTCCAGGCCAAGAACGCCCAGGACGGCTCGATCGGCATCCGCTGCTCGTGCCGCGCCGCGATCTGCGGCTCCTGCGGCGTCCTCATCAACGGCAAGACCGGGCTGGCCTGCCACACGCACCTCGACAAGGCGGCCGCGCACGCGCCGGACGGCGTCATCGAGGTCGAGCCGATGGCGAACATGCCGGTGATCAAGGACCTGATCGTCGACATGGACGCGGTGCACTGGAAGAAGATCCAGCGCGTCACGCCGTGGCTCATCAACAAGGAGCCGATCCCCGAGCGGGAGTACATCGCCCCGCACGAGTCGATGGTCGACATCACGCAGTCGATGGCCTGCATCCAGTGCGGCGCCTGCGTGTCGTCCTGCCTGTCGCTGGAGATCGACCCGCTGTTCGTCGGCCCCGCGGCGCTGGCCAAGGCCTACCGCTTCGTCGGCGACCCGCGCGACGCGCAGCAATACGAGCGCCTGAAGGACCTCGCCGAGGACCCGCACGGCATGTACGACTGCACGCACTGCTTCAGCTGCATCGAGGCGTGCCCCAAGGGCGTCGCGCCGATGAACCAGATCATGCGGCTGCGGCGCGTCAGCGGCGACCACGAGATCGTCGACCGCAACAACGGCCACCGGCACGAGAAGGCGTTCGTCTCGCTCATCAAGGGCTACGGCCTGCTGCACGAGGCCGAGCTGCTCCCGCGCTCCTACGGCGGCGACTCGTGGTTCGGCAAGTTCCACCCGGCCGCCGGCCAGGAGCTGCTCGACTCGCTGCCCGTCGTCGTCTACGGCCTGCTGCGGCGCAAGATGAACCCGAAGATCGCGCTCTTCGGCCACAAGCTCCCGAAGGAGCCGCTGGAGCAGGTGCAGCGGATCTTCGACACTGTCGAGTCGCGCGACGCGCGCGACGAGCTGAACCTCTACATCTCGGGCTACGACGAGGACGACGACGACGGGGCCGCCGAGACGAACGGCGACACCGGCGAGACGTCGCAGGCGGGCGCCTCCGCCGACCAGGGTCAGCCCGGCGCCGAACCCGAGGAGAGTCCCGCCCGATGAGCATGAAGGTGGCCTACTGGCCCGGCTGCGTCTCGCGCGGCTTCACGCCCGAGCTGCACGGCTCGATGGAGAAGGTCGCGCCGCTGCTCGACATCGAGCTGGTGCCCGTCGACCGCGCGTCGTGCTGCGGCGCCGGCGTCATCGCCGAGCACTCGCAGGAGCTGGCCGACACGCTCAACGCCCGCACCTTCGCGCTCGCCCAGCAGACGGGCAACGCGATGATGATGAACATCTGCTCGACGTGCCAGGGCTCGCAGACCGAGTGCCAGGAGCGCCTCGACGCGAACGCCGAGTACCGCGAGCGGATCAACGAGACGCTTCGCCCCGAGGGCCTGACGTACTCCAAGGACGAGGTCACCAACAAGAACCTCCTCTGGCTCCTGGTCGAGGACATGGGCCTCGACGAGCTGCGCTCGCGCGTCAAGCGGCCGCTGAAGGACCTCAAGGTCGGGCCGTTCTACGGCTGCTACATCATCCGGCCCACCGACCGGCTCGGGATCGACGAGGAGAAGCCGCGCGACCGGTACCTCCACATGCTGATCGAGGCGCTCGGCGGCACCGTCATCGAGTACGCCGGCCAGCACAAGTGCTGCGGCTTCCCGATCATCACGATGAACAAGGAAGCGTCGCTCAAGCAGGCCTCGCGCCACCTCGGCGACGCGATCGACGCGCACGCCGACTGCCTCGTCACGCCGTGCCCGCTCTGCCACCTGAACCTCGACATGCAGCAGCCGCTGGCCGAGCGCTACGGCGGCCGCGACCTCGGGCTGCCGGTGCTGCACCTGCCGCAGCTGCTCGGCCTCGCCCTCGGGCTGGATCCGGGCGACCTCGGGCTGGCGCGGCACGTCGTCAAGCCGACGGCGGTCGTCGACTGGACGCAGTCGGTCGTCGCGGGCGTGGGCGGCGACGGCGGCTGGTAGTGCGCCCGCCCTTCCGCGCGCTCCTCGACCGACTCCGCCGCCCCGCTCCTCCCCCGCCGCCGCTCCCTTCCTCGATGGCGCGGGGGGCGGAGGACTTCCAGGCGCGCCTCGACGAAGCCCGCGAGCGTCTGCGGCGGGACATCCCGCCGCCACCTCCCGACGAGGAGTGACACACCTCACAAACGAGCGCTGACCGGCGCGCTGAGGTTGTCCGGCGGGCAATCCTTTGCATGCAGTGACGGTCGACGCGACACCAGCCGGCAGGGTCACGGCGCTCCCCGAGCGGCGGGTGGTCCTCGACGCCGAGGGCTCGGCGCTCGCCGCGCGCACGATGCGCCGGGCGTCGTTCGCCGCGATGGTGGCCAACGCGCTCGGCGCGCTCGACGTCTTCCTCCTCCTCTTCTGGATCCTCCCCTCGCCGCCCGGCGAGATCGACACGGCCGCGAACCTGATCGCCGTCGCCGTGTACATCCCGCTGTCGTTCGTGGTGGGCGACCTGTGGGGGCGCAGGCTCGTGGCGCCGGCCGTGGACTGGCTGAAGGTCGGGCGCGTGCCGTCGTCGCACGAGCGCGAGCAGACGCTGCGGCTGCCGCTGTACTGCGCGCTGATCGACGGCACGTTCTGGGTCGCGGCCGCCGGGCTGTTCGCGGGGCTGAACGCGAACGTCTCGCTCGAGTGGGCGTGGCACGTCGGGTCGACGATCCTGATGGGCGGCCTGACCGTCACGGCGGTGAGCTACCTGATCTCCGAGAAGCTCTCGCGCGGCGTGATCGCGCGCGCTCTGGCGTTCGGCCCGCCGTCGAAGCCGTTCGGGCCGGGCGTGAAGGGTCGTCTGACGCTCGCCTGGCTCATGGCGACCGGCGTCCCGCTCGCGGGGATCATCCTGGTCGGCTGCGTCGGTCTGACCGAGGACTCCGTGCCGCGCGACGAGCTCGCGCGCAGCGTCGTCGTGCTGTCGGTCGGCGCGGCCGTGATCGGCCTGGTCGCGACGCTGCTGGTGGCGAAGTCGGTGGCGGATCCGCTGCGGCAGATGCGGCGCGCGCTCGGGCAGATCGAGGACGGCGACCTCGACGCGTCGGTGCGCGTCGACGACGGCAGCGAGGTCGGTCTCGTGCAGAGCGGCTTCAACCGGATGGTCGAGGGGCTGCGCGAGCGCGAGCAGATCCGCGAGCTGTTCGGCCGCCACGTCGGCCAGGACGTCGCGCGGCGCGCGATCGACGAGGGGACGGACCTGGGCGGCGAGGTGCGCGAGGTGGCGGCCCTGTTCGTCGACCTCGTCGGCTCGACGCGCCTGGCCGCCGAGCGCCCGCCGCACGAGGTCGTCGCGCTGCTGAACCGGTTCTTCGCCCTGGTGGTCGAGGTCGTCGGGCGCCACGGCGGGTGGGTGAACAAGTTCGAGGGCGACGCTGCTCTCGTCGTCTTCGGGGCTCCGGTGGCCGACGACGCGTGCGCCACCTCCGCGCTGTGCGCCGCGCGCGACCTCGACTGCGCGCTGCGCTCGGAGCTGCCCGAGCTCGGCGCGGGGATAGGGGTGTCGGCCGGCCCGGCGCTGGCGGGCAACGTCGGCGCGGAGCACCGGCTCGAGTACACGGTGATCGGCGACCCGGTCAACGAGGCCGCGCGACTGTGCGACCTGGCCAAGCGCCGGCCGGAGCGGGTCGTCGCGTCGGCTTCGATCCTGTCGCGGGCGCGCAAGGGCGAGTCGGCGCGCTGGCTCTCCGACGGCGAGGTCGTGCTGCGCGGCAGGACCGCGCCGACGCGGCTCGCCGTCCCGGCGGCCTGGGCCGCCGACCCCGCCGCCGTCTGAGGCGGACAACCCTCGCGACGTCGTGGGGCGTTCCCCATGGCGCCGGGGGCGTGGTCGGCGCACCATCGGCCGACCATGCGACCCAGACTGCTCCTCTCCTCCCTCCTCGCGCTCGGCGCGATCGCCGCGCTCCCCGCGAGCGCGTCCGCCGCCGACCCTGCCGTCTACTGCGTCAACGCCGTCTCGTGCCCGAGCGGCGGCCAGCCCGCGACGCTGGAGACGGCGCTCGGCAACGCCGCCGCGGTCGGCGGCCCGGCCGAGATCTACGTCGGCCCGAAGCCCGACGGCACGCCGTACCTCGGGCCGTTCGACTACGACTCCTCGACCCCCGGCAACTCGGTGAAGGTCTTCGGCCAGAGCCGGCCGAAGCTCACGATGAACAAGGCCGCCAGCCGGGTGCTGACCCTTCGCGGGCTGGCCGCTACCCGCGTCGAGGGCGTCGACCTGGTCCTGCCGCCGACCGACAACTCGTCCGCCCTCCTGCTCGACGCCGCGACCGCCGAGGACGTCCGCGTGACCGGTGGCGGATCGCCGTTCGCGAGCATCGGCGTGGTCATCCTGAACGGCGGCGCGCTGAAGGACTCGAGCGTCGACGTGATCACCGGCGTGGGCGTCCGCATCGGCGACGGTTCGACGATCGTGTCCGACTCCACGATCAGGGCGCCGCACGGCATCATCGCCAGCGACGCCGACCTGCGGCTCGACCGCTCGCGCGTCGCGGGCGAGGAATCCGCGGTGGAGGTCGGCGGAACCGCCGGCGGCAACGGCTCCGACATCCCGAACGGGCTGCGGATCGTCGGCAGCGCGCTGACGGCCCGCGCTCCTTCCGGGCCGGTCGTGAACGCGTTCGACGCTCCCGTGCGCCTCACGCGGGCGACGATCGCGGGGCTCGCGCCCTCTCCCGCCGCCGGGAGCTACGCGCTGCGGGTCGAGGCGTGGTTCCGCGACCTGTCGGCGGAGATCGAGACGTCGGCGCTCGGAGGGGCTGCGCACACCTTCGGTCGCGACGTGCGCAACGGGCACGAGATTCCGCTCGAGGTGGCGCGGAGCGAGTGGCGCGCGGACCTCGAGGAGGGCGGCGGGCCGACGACCCGGAGCGCCTTCGTGAACGCCTCGGCGCGGTTCGTCGATCGCGTGGGCGGCGACGTGCGGCTGCGCGGCGGCGACCCACTGATCGACATCAACCCCGACGACCCGATCGACGTGTTCAACGCGATCGACGTCGACCAGCGGCAGGCGATCGACGGAGACGGCGACGGCGCGGCCCGTGCCGACGGTGGGGCGTTCGAGTACCGCCGGAGCCCGCCCGCGATCTCGGACCTCTCGGCGCCTTCGACCGGCGCGGTCGGGGCTGAGCTGGCGTTCGCGGCCCGGGGGACAGACCCCGACGGCGACGACGTCGCGCTGCGCTGGAGCTTCGGCGACGGGACGGAGGGGTCCGAGGGCGAGGCCGTCCGGCACGCATACGCCTCGCCCGGGACGTACGTCGGGTCCGTCACGGCCGTCGACGACGCGGGCGTGCAGGTCACCCGCGAGTTCACCGTCACGGTGGGGTCTGTCCCCACCGAGGGATCTGTCCCCACTGGCGGGGGGTCTGTCCCCGCCGTCGCGCCGAGCGGCGGCGACCGCACCGCGCCACGGATCCTCTCGGCCCGGCTGCGGGTCAAGCGGGCCGCGCTGCGGCGCGGCGGGCGGAAGGCCCGCCTGGTCCTCCGGTTGTCGGAGGCAGCGAGGATCCGCGTCAGGGTCGGCCGCAAGATCGTGACGTTCCTGGCGCCCGCCGGCCGCAGCATCCGCACGGTCAGGCTCGGCAACCGGCGGCTCCGGGCGCTCGCCCGGCGCCGCACGGCGGTGAAGCTCGTCGCGACCGACGCCGCCGGCAACCGCTCGGCCCGGAAGGCCGTCCGGCTGAAGGTGCGCCGCTAGAGGTCTGTCCCCCGCCCGCGGGGGGTCTGCGGGGGGTCTGTCCCCCGCCGCGGGGGTCTGTCCCCCTGCTCTGTCCCCGGGGTCTGTCCCCCGGGGACAGACCCCTCTACATCGTCGACCAGTGGCTGTAGCCGCCGCGCTTCCACATCCACATGGCAGCGAGCGCCGACCACTTCGGGTGGTACGGCGAGTACCGGCGGTACGGCGTGTTCGCCCAAGTGCCGGGCATGAACTGGTACAGGCCGGCGGCGCCGGAGCTCGAGTTCGTGGCACGCCAGTTGAAGCGCGACTCGCGGAACGCGATCTGGAGCGCCAGGCCCGTGCTCTCGCCGTAATGGCGCGAGGCGCGGTAGATGAAGCAGCGCGCGACCTTCGTGCGCGTGCCGCGCTTCCAGCACGACGGGGTGCCCCGGTCGTACTTCGTGCACAGCCGGTTGGCGCAGACGTTCGACTGAGAGGTACTTCGCTTGGCGGCCTCGGCCGCGTCCGGCAGAACAGCAGGGGTCAGCAGCGCCGCCACGGCGAGCGCCGAGAGAATCGACCGCATGAGGGAGTCGCCTCCGTTTTGTCTCGGGTTCAGTCGGCGCGCGGCGGTACTCGTCAGAGCAGCTGGAAGCCGCGCGCTCGACACCCGACGGTAGAACGCGTGTTCGTACTACCTGTGGTCCCGATCACACCTGCAACGGATGTGGCGCGCATGGGGGGGCGAGGACGTGTGGGGGTGCCCCCTCGGAAGAAAGGGGGATCTCCCCCATGTCATCTCGCCCTCCAGGCGGCAGAGTGACACCCATGCAGAACCCCAGCCCCCACACCACCGAGACCCAGACCGCGCTGGACGCGCTGCGTCACCTGGAGGTCCTCCAGGAGGAGCGGGCGCTGGCACACCTCACGGGCCTCATCCACGACGCCGACTACGTCGCCGACCTCGAGGACGACATCGAGCACTCGACGCACGCCTACGTCGGCCTCGCCGTCACCGAGATCGCGACGCTGCGCGCCGAGCTCGCCGGCCCGAACTTCGGCTAGCGGCCTAGGCCTTGGCTTCGACGCGGGGCCGCACGAGGCCCCGCTCGTGCAGCCGCTCCGCGATCTGCACGGTGTTCAGCGCGGCGCCCTTGAGCAGGTTGTCGCCGACGACGAAGAGGTTGAGCGCGTTCGGGTCGGCCAGGTCGCGCCGCACGCGGCCGACCGCCACCTCGTCGCGCCCGGCCCACTCGAGCGGCGTCGGCGCGTCCTGGACGACGAGGCCCGGGAAGGCCTCGAGCGCCTCGATCGCCGCTCCGGTGTCGACGGGCTCGGCGAATCCCGCCCGACACGCGACGGCGTGGCCGACCATGACCGGCACACGCACGCACGTCGGCGAGACGGCCAGGTCCGGCAGCCCGAGGATCTTGCGCGACTCGTTCTGGAGCTTGAGCTCCTCGTCGGTGTAGCCGTCCTCGCCGAGCGAGCCGAGCATCGGCACGACGTTGTAGGCGAGCGTGTCGGCGTGGACCGCGTGCTCGACGCTCATCCGCGCGCGGTTGCCGTCGTTGATGAGGAGGTCGAGGTCGCGGCCGACCGTGTCGACCTGCGCGGCCAGCTCGTCGATCCCCTTCTGCCCCGCGCCGCCGGCCGCCTGGTAGGAGGTCGCGACGAGCGACGTCAGGCCGAACGCGTCGTGCAGCGCCTTGAGCGGCAGCATCGCGACCATCGTCGTGCAGTTCGGGTTGGCGACGATGCCGCTGTGGCCGTCGAGCGCTTCCGGGTTGACCTCGGAGACGACGAGCGGGACGTCGTCGTGCATCCGCCATGCGCTCGAGTTGTCGACGACGACCGCGCCGGCGTCGACGAACCGCGGCGCCCACTCGCGCGACGTCGAGCCCCCGGCGCTGAACAGCGCCAGGTCGAAGCCCTCGATCGTGTCGTCGCGCATGACGCGGACCGGCGCGTCGGCGAGGTCGAGCTCGCGGCCCTCGGAGCGCTCGGTGGCGAAGGGGACCACCTCGCGGACGGGCAGCGAGGAGCGGCGCAGCACCTCGAGCATGAGCGTGCCGACCGCGCCGGTGGCGCCGGCGACGGCGACGCGGTAGCCGTCCTGGGCGCTCATCGCGCGAACTGCCCGAACGGCTGCTCGGGACGGATCGTGTCGGGGCCCTGGAGCTCGAACGCGCTGTGCAGCGAGCGCACCGCGTGGGGGACCTTCTCGCCGTCGATGACGCACGAGATCTTGATGGGCGACGTGGAGATCATCTCGATGTTGATGTCCTGGTCGCCGAGCGTCTGGAACACGCGCGCGGCGACGCCCGGGTGCGACTTCATTCCCGCGCCGACGATCGAGACCTTCCCCATCGTCTCGTCTGCATTGAGGCCTGCGAGCCCGAGCTCGGCGACGAGCGGCTCGAGCGTGGCGCGCGCGGTGCGCAGGTCGTCCTTGGGGACGGTGAAGGAGATCTCGGCCGGCGTCTCGCCCACCGGCTCGTTCTGGATGATCATGTCCACGTTGACGTTCGCGTCGGCGAGCGAGGTGAAGATGCGTCCGGCGATCCCGGGCGTGTCGGGGACGCCGAGCAGTGTGATCCGGGCCTCCCCGGTCGAGTGCGTCACGGCGGTGATGAGGGGCTGCTCCACGGTCTCGTCCTCTCCGATGACAACGGTACCGGGGCGGTCGTGGAAGCTCGATCGGCAGTGGATTCGAACCCCGTGGTTGCGGGCGTACTCGACGCTGCGCAGCTGCAGGACGCCCGCCCCGGAGGCGGCCATCTCCAGCATCTCCTCGAAGGTGACATAGGGGAGCTTGCGGGCGTCGGGAACGATGCGCGGGTCGCTCGTGAAGACGCCGTCGACGTCGGTGTAGATCTCGCAGACGTCCGCGCCGACCGCCGCCGCGAGCGCGACGGCGGTGGTGTCGCTGCCGCCGCGGCCGAGCGTGGTGACGTCCTTGGCGGTGCTCACGCCCTGGAAGCCGGCGACGAGGACGATGGAGTCGGCGTCGAGCGCGTCGCGGATGCGGTCGGCCCGGACTTCGAGGATCCGGGCCTTGGTGTGGGAGGTGTCTGTCACGATCCCCGCCTGTGAGCCGGTCAGGGAGATGGCGCGGTGGCCGAGATCGTTGATCGCCATCGCGCAGAGAGCGCAGCTGACCCGTTCGCCGGTGGACAGGAGCATGTCCATCTCGCGGGGGTCGGGGACGTCGCTGATCTCGTAGGCGTCCTGGATCAGCCGGTCGGTCTCCTTGCCGCGGGCCGAGAGGACGGCGACGACGTCGTAGCCGGCCTCGCGCTTCTCGACGATGCGCCGGGCGGCGCGCTTGAGGCGCTCGGAGTCCGCGACCGAGGTCCCGCCGAACTTCATCACGACCGTCCCCATCTGCGCCATGGCCGAGCAGGATAGGCCGCGGGGCGGGCGGCGGCTGCTCGCCGCGCTCGGCGTGCTCATGGCGGTGGCCGCGGTCGCGCTGCTCGTGATCCAGCCGTTCGAGGACTCTTCCGGCGGGGGGTCTGTCCCCGAGGCGGGGTCGCGCTTCCGCGACGGGGAGGGGACAGACCCCGCCGCGAGGGGGACAGACCCCTCGACGTCGCTGCTCGAGGCTCTGTCCCCGGTCCTGGGAGGGGGACAGACCCCCTCCGCCGGCATGCCCGTCGAGCGCGCGGTGGCCCAGCTCTTCGCGGTCGGCTTCGAGGGACAGACCCCTCCGCGGGGGCTCGTGCGGCGGATGCGGACGCGGGCGTGGGGTTTCGTGACGGTCGGGCGCGCGAACTATGGCTCGCCGTCGCAGATGCGTGACATCGTGGACGGGCTGGAGCGCGCCGCCCGGCGAGGGGGACAGACCCCCCCGCTCGTCGCCGCGGACCCGGACGCGCTCGGGCGGCTCGGCCCGCCCCCCGCTCCCCAGATCGGGTTGGACGGCACGCCAGCCGAGGCCCGGTCGGAGGCCGCCGCCGCCGCGCGGCGCCTGCGCGAGGCGCACGTACGCATGGTGCTCGGCCCCTCAGCCGACCTCCGCGTGGGCGGCGGGCCCGCGGAGGGCCGCGCGTTCTCGGACGATCCGCGCGAGGCAAGCGGCTTCGTCGCCGCCGCCGTGAAGGGATGGAAGGAGGCGCGCGTGGTCGTCGCGCCCGGGCGCTTCCCCGGCGAGGGCGGCGCCTCCCAGGACCCGCTGTTCGGCGCCGCGACCGTTGGGCTCTCGGTCGACGAGCTGCGCCGGCGCGACCTCCAGCCGTTCGCCGCCGCGGTCCTCGCCGGCGCCGACGCCGTGCAGATGTCGGCGGCGCTCTACGCCGCCTGGGACGGCGTGACTCCCGCGACCGTCCTCCCCGATGCTGTCCGGCTCCTGCACGACGCGACGAAGTTCGACGGCGTCGTCATGTCAGCGGACCTGGTCGCGGCGACCGCGGCGACCGGCGGCGGCGTGGCGCGCGCGGCGGTGGAGGCGGTGAAGGCCGGGTGCGACCTGCTCGTGGTGGCCGGCGGACACGACGAGCAGGAGGCCGCCTACCGCGCGGTGCTCGGCGCCGTGCGCCGGCGCGAGATCCCGCAGGAGCGCTACCTCGAGGCCGTCGGCCGCGTGGCCGCGCTCAAGAAGGCGGCGCAGGCGAAGTAGCGCGCAGCGCGTTGCCGAGCTCCGTCCGCCCGGCGATGTCCAGCTTCCGGTAGGCGTTCGACAGGTGGGACTCCACCGTCTTGGTGGTGACGAACAGCGACTGCGCGATCTCGGGGTTGGAAAGACCATCGGCAGCCATCGTTGCGATGCGCCGCTCGCTCGCGGTCAACGCCTCGGCGCCGGAGGTGCGCGGCCGGCGCGGGCGCCCGCCGGCCGCCCGCAGTTCGTGTCGCGCCCGGTCGGCGAGCGGCCTGGCCCCGCAACCGTCGGCGACGTCGAGCGCCCGGCGCAACGGCTCGCGCGCGGCGGCGCGGCGGTTGGCGCGGCGCAGGGCGGCGCCGAGGTCCGTCAGGGCGCGAGCGTGCTCGAGCCGCGCGGGCGAGCCGTCGAGGGTGCGCGCCGCCTCCTCCAGCAGCTCGAGGTCGTCGTCGAGCAGCGCCTTCGCGTGGAGCGCCATCCCGATCGCGCGCGGCGTCCCCCAGGTCTGGGCCTGGCGCTGCATCTGCTCGACCTGGGCGCGCGCGGCGTCGTCGTCCTCACCGGCGAGCTGCGGCGCGACGAGGACGGGCGGGACGAGCGTCGGGTACGTGTTCCACCGCGCTCGTGGCGGACCGAGCCGCTCGAAGTCGGCGCGCGCGCCTTCGAGGTCCCCGCGGGCCGCCCGCAGCCGTGCGCGCGCGTGCAGGACACGCTCCTGCGTGAGGACCTGCGTCGGTTCCCGCGTGGCCAGGTCGCCCTGCGCCAGGTAGTGCTCGGCGTCGTCGAGCTCGCCGCGATCGACGAGCACGCCGACGAGGGAGCCGAGCATGTGCGGGATCGCGAACGACCACCCCTGGCCGAGGGCGAGCTCCGCGGCGCTGCGCCCGTCCGCCTCGGCGGCGGGAAGGGAGCCCTCGCGCGTCAGCAGGCCGCAGCGCATCCCGGCGAGGAACCAGAACCAGGGGGCGGCGCCGCGGTGGCGCGCATCCTCGACCGCGGCCTCGAGCGCGTGGCGGGCCACGTCGAGCCGGTCGGCGAGGAGGAGGACGTCGATCGCGTAGCAGAACGGCGGTGACGGGCCGCCGCCGTCGTCGAGCAGACGACCGTCGCCGAGCGCGCGCTCGGCGGCGTCCGCCAGCTCCTCGGCCGGCTTCGTCGACTGGCGCGAGAACGCGTCGAGGTGGGTCTGCGCGGCGAGCAGGACGCGCTCGCCGGGAGAGGCTCCCGCCAATCGCCCTTGGTAGCGCTCCAGTCTCCGGCGCAGCCAGCCGATGCGCTTGCGGTCGAAGCGCGCGATCCCGATGAGGCTGGCCTCGAGCGAGAGCGCCAGGTCGGGGTCGGCGGCCGCGACGTCCTCGATCGCCGCCTCGAGCAGGGCGAAGGCCTCGTCGCGGCGATTGACGGCGAGCAGCGCGACCGACTGCTCGCTGGCCCTCGCCGCGCGCGTCCGAGGGTCGCTCGTGACGCGCGCGCCCTCGTCGAAGGCGGCCGCCGCGCCGGGCGGGTCGTCGGCGCGCAGTCTCGCTGTTCCCAGTTCGAGCAGGACCGGGCCGCGTTGTTGCGCGGCCGGGGGCTCGCGCAGGGCGCGCTCGAGGCACGCGACGGCGGTGGTCGCCGCACCGCGCGCGAGCGCCCGCTCCGCCGCATCGCGGAGCGTCGCGACCGTCCGCGGGTCGGCCGCGGGCTCGGTCTCCAGGAGGTGGACGGCGATGGCCGTGGCGTCGGCGCCGTCGGTGGCGAGCAGCTCGGCCGCGTTGCGGTGGGCGCGGGCGCGGTCGCCGGGGTCGACGTCCGCGTAGACGGCGGCACGCAGGATCGGGTGGGCGAAGGCGAGCGGCCGGGCGGGCGCGAGGATGTCCGCACGGGCGAGGGTGCCGGCGAGGTCGTCGGCCTCGTCTTCGTCGATGCCGGCGAGCCGTGCGGCGCGCCGCGTCGGCGCGCCGTCGCCGAGGATCGCCAGCGCCCGGGCGAGGTCGACTGCGGCGTCGCCCTGCCGCGCGAGCCGCAGAAGGACCGCGCGACCGACGGTGGGCGGGGCGACCTCGCGGACGGCCTCGGGCGTGGGGACGACGCCGTCGGCGCGCAGCGCGCGGAGCAGCTCGCGCAGCAGGAGGGGGTTGCCGCCCGTGGCCTCGCGACACGCGAGCGCAAGCCGGCGGGGGTCTGTCCCCCGTGCGGCGGGGTCTGTCCCCACCCCGGCGGGGTCTGTCCCCACCCCGGCGGGGTCTGTCCCCCCAGCCGCGGGGTCTGTCCCCCGAGCGGCGGGGTCTGTCCCCCCACCCGCCGGGTCTGTCCCCATCTCCTCGTCGATCACCGCCGCCACCGCTCCCTCGCTGAGCGGCGCCGGCCTGATCACCCTCGTCGCGGGGTCTGTCCCCACCGCGTCGAGCGTCGGCCGCGTCGTCGGCCCGGCCTCGTTCGGACGGGCGGCGAGCGCGACGAGCACCGGCAGCTCCTCCAGACGCGGCAGGAGGAACTGGAGGAAGCGCAGCGAGACCGGATCAGCCCAGTGCACGTCGTCGATCACGAGCGCCACCGGGGAGTGCTCGGCGAGGTTCGCCGTGAGCCAGTACAGCGCGTGGAAGTGGAGCGGCGACGGGTCGTCGGTCGCGCCGCCGGGCAAGGGCGCCTCGCCGAGCCCGAGCAGCCCGGCCGACGGCCCGGCGGCTCCGCGCAGCAGCTGAGCCCGTCGATCGGCGTCGGCGCTCGCGAGCAGCGGCTCGAAGAGCTGGCGCAGCACGCCGAACGGAAACTCGCGGTCGAGCTCGGAGGCCCGAGCGGCCAGGACGAGCATGTGGCCCGCGCGCGCGTCCGTTCGCACGACGTCTAGCAGCCGCGTCTTCCCGATCCCCGCCGGCCCTTCCACGAGAACGAGCCCGCCCCGCCCACCCAGCGCGGCGGCGACGACGGTCCGCAGCTGCGCCAGCTCTTCCTCCCGTTCGAGCAACACGATGCCTGTCGTTTACCTGCGCGCGCCGTTCCGTGCGCCGGGTCCGAAAAGTCTCGGGTGCGGTATCAGGGTGCTCCCCGTTGTGGGGTCTGTCCCCCGCGGGCACGCTCGTCGACATGACTGCGGCAGGGGTGCCGAGGCGGTTGGGTCTCGAGGTGCAGTTCGACACCGAGCCGATCCGCGGCCGGCTCTACGACGACTCGGCCGACGGACGACTCGACCGGCCGTTCTCCGGCTGGCTCGGGCTCCTGGCCGCCATCGAGGCGGCGCGCGCTGCCCACGACGACAAGCAAGCGGGGGAACGATGATCGGATCACGAAGGTCTCTGGTGGTGGGCGCGGCTATCGCGGCGACGTGGGCGACGGTGGTCGTGCCGCCCGGTACGGCGCTGGCCGGGGCCGGGAGCTACTCGCTCGGCACCGGATGCGTCGAGCAGCAGGCGTTCGTCGAGGGGTCCGAGGATGCGGTGGCCGCCCGCGTGCCCGACAGGTACACCGTGTCGCGAAGCTCGTCGGGCGCGCCCGTGATCTTCGCCCGCGCGCTGCGCTGCGACGGGATGAGCGTGACCGGCCGCCCCTCGGTTCCGGTGATCATGGCCAGCTACGGCGTCCTGATCGAGACGCCCGACGGGATGGGATGCGGCAGCGCGTCGCCGGCGGGGTCCGCGAAGGGCGACTCACCCCCGGTCTGCAATTGGTACGTCGTGTCGCTCTTCACGAATCGCACACGCGTGGCGCGCTGGTTGCGGAGCGGGACGCCGAGGTTCCCGGTCTCGGTCGTCCGGTCGATGGACTTCTCGATGGAGCCGTCCGATCCGGCGGCCGGCGCCGGTTCGCCGTTCACCTTCCGGTCGCCCGAGTTCGCCATCGACGCGGTGGCTCAGGACAACCCCAACGAGATCCCGGTCCGAGGCGGCTACTGGGCGGACTTCGGGTCGACCACGGTCAAGCTCGCGCTGGCGGCCGACGTGCACGCCGGCGGCGCGGACGGGTCGGTCACGGCGACCCCCGGCTCCGACTTCGCGCAGCTGCTCGGCACCGCGGAAAGGCCCTACCTCGCGCCGTACTCCGCGTTCTCGTCCGTGCGCGCGGAACGGGGCATCTACCGCAAGCAGGTCGTCTCGCCGGCGGGCGGCGGCGACAGCTTCGACGGGTCATGCTCGCTCGCGGGCACCGTGAAGTTCACCCCACCCGCCCGCAACGCCCCCGGCCCGCTCGCGTTCACGTACGAGGGCGACGGGACGTGCTCGGGCGCGCTGGACGGGCGCGAGGTGAAGGACGTGCCGGTGCACATGTTCCAGTCCGGCCGCAGCTACGGCGGCTGCCTCCAGGCAGAGACCGTGGCGCCGGTCGAGGGCGCGATGACGTTCGCGAGCGGCCAGAAGCTCGGGTACACGCTCGACTTCACGACCGTCGGCACGGAGGTCGACGGGATGATGTACGGGGAGCGGTCCGGCGTGGCGCGCGGTAAGGCGACGTTCGCCACCGACCGGACGCCGCCCGACGTCACCGCGCGGTGCGCGGGCGAGGGCGTCGACGAGATCCCGATGGACCTCTCGTTCTCGACCGACAGCCCGCTCGTCGCCGAGGACGGTGCGCGCGGGTCCTCGCCCGGCAGGCCGGGCCCGGGGTCCGGGTCGGGCGACAGTGGGTCGGGCGGGGGCGGCGACTCGCGCGGCACGCGGCGCGGAGGCGGTCGGCTGCGGGTGTCTCTCGTCGCCCGGCGCCGGATCGCTCGACGGCGGACGGCGTTCGTGTTCCGCGTGCAGCGTCCCAGCGGCCGGCCCGCGGCGGGCGCGATCGTGCGCTTCGCGGGGCGGCGCGCCCGCGCCTCGCGACGCGGGCGTGCGCGGATCGTCGCGGTGGTGACGCGCTCGTCGCGCCGGGTGCGCGTGCGAGCGACGCTGCCGGGCTTCCGCGCCGGCCGAGCCGTGATCCGCGTCAGGGCGGCGCGCTCGCGCTGAGCGAGTCGACCGACGCCATCTGCCGCACCCGCGCCGTCGCCTTCGGGTAGCGGCGCGGGCATGACTCACGAGTTCAAGAAGGGCG
>DASVRH010000457.1:0-6583 GCA_036388715.1 Solirubrobacteraceae bacterium
CCGCCGCGGCTGCTGCGCTACGAGCAGGAGCTCCAGGGGACGCCGTTCGAGGGCTTCCTGCGCGAGTCGCGGACGGAGATCGAGGCCGAGCCGGCGGGCGAGGGGACGAAGTTGACGATCACCACCCGGCACAAGCTGCGCGGCGTCTCGCGCGTGGGCGGCGGGACCATGCTCAAGCGCGCGACGAAGAAGCAGCTCGACGAGGCGCTCGACGCTCTGGAGGGGATCCTGTGAGGCACTGGGGGTGGGGGGTCGACGCGGACGCCGGTGACGGCCTGCCGCCGCACGCCGAGGACTTCCTGCGCCGCGAGCTCGACCTCCCCGCGGGCGGGGGCGCGCGGGCGGTCCCGCTGGAGGACGTGCGCGTGCGCGACCCGGCGCTGCAGGACGCCGCGCGGGCCGACCTCGCGGCGATCTGCGAGCTGCGCGACGACCACGAGGCGCGTGTGCTCCACGCGGCGGGCAAGGCCTATCCCGACCTCGTCCGGCTGCGGACCGGCGACGCGGGTGACGCGCCGGACGCGGTCGTGTTCCCGTCCTCGCACGAGGAGGTCCGCTCCGTGCTCGCCGCGTGCGGGCGCCACGGCGTGGCGGTCGTGCCGTTCGGGGGCGGGACGAGCGTCGTCGGCGGCGTGGAGCCGCTGCGCGGCGACTTCGCCGGCGTCGTCGCCCTGGACCTGGCGCGCCTGGGCCGGCTCGTCTCGGTCGACGAGCGGTCGCTGACGGCGGTGATCGAGGCGGGCGTCCTGCTGCCCGAGGCCGAGCGGCTGCTGGGCGGGCGCGGGCTGACGCTCGGGCACTTCCCGCAGAGCTACGAGTACGCGACCGTCGGGGGCTGCGTCGCGACGCGGTCGGCCGGCCAGGCGTCGACGGGCTACGGGCGGATCGACGAGCTGGTCCTCGGCGTGCGGATGGCGGCGCCGCTCGGCGACGTCGACCTGCGCGCGATGCCGGCCAGCGCCGCCGGGCCGGACCTGCGCGAGCTGGTCGTCGGCTCCGAGGGCGCGCTGGGGGTCATCACCTCGACGGCGCTGCGGGTCCGCCCGGCGCCGGCGGAGAAGCGCTACGAGGGGTGGATGTTCGCGTCGTTCGGCGACGGCGCCGAGGCGTTCCGGATGCTCGAGCAGCACGAGGCCTCGCCCGACGTCGCCCGCCTGTCGGACGAGGAGGAGACGCGGCTGTCGATGGCGCTGGCCGGCACCGGCGGCGCGAAGGGGGCGCTGGCCGGCGCGTACCTGCGCGCGCGGGGCGTCGCGGGCGGCTGCATCGCGATCTGCGGGTGGGAGGGCGAGGCCGAGGACGTCGCCCGCCGCCGCTTCCGCACGACGACGCTCCTGCGCAAGGCCGGGGCGGTGCCGCTCGGGCGCTCGCCCGGCGCGGCGTGGGCGAAGGGGCGCTACCACGGGCCCTATCTGCGCGACGACCTGCTGGATCGCGGCGTGTTCGTCGAGACGCTCGAGACCGCGGCGCCGTGGTCGGGGCTCTTCGGGCTCTACCGCGCCGTCGGGGCCGCGCTGCGCGGCGCGCTCGCCGATCCGCTGATCATGTGCCACATCTCGCACCTGTATCCGAGCGGGGCCTCGCTGTACTTCACGTTCCTGGCCCGGGCGGAGGGGGATCCGGGCCGGCCCTCGCTCGACCAGTGGCGCCGCGCGAAGACGGCGGCGACGGACGCGATCGTCGCCGCCGGGGGGACGATCACGCACCACCACGCCGTCGGCCGCGACCACGCGCCGTGGCTGCGCGCCGAGGTGGGGGAGATCGGCGTCGGCGCGCTCCGCGCCGTGAAGGCCGAGCTCGACCCCGCCGGGATCATGAACCCCGGCAAGCTGCTCGCCGCCGACTGATCCTCGCGGCGGGGTCGCCCCGCCCCCGGCGACCCCTTCGCGGCGGGCGCCCCGCCCCCTTACGGCGTCGTCGTCGGCTGCGTCTGCGTGTTGATCGGCGTGCCCTCGACCGGGCCGCTGAGCAGGATCGTCCCGGGCTGCTGTGGCTGCTGCTCGGTCTCGCGGGTGATCACGAGCCGTTCGTAGTCCTCGGCGTCGCCCGGCAGCTCGAAGCTCGTCTCGATCCGCCCGTTCTTGCCCGGCTGCGGCGGGAAGCCGAGCCGCTTGGCCTTCTCCGCGCTCGTGTAGAGCCAGATCGCGTAGAAGGGGCCGCTCTCCTTCGCCCGCGGGAAGCCCTCGGCCACGAGCGCGACCGCGCGCTTGTCGCCCTGACGCGCGACCTGCGCGACGCCGGCGAGCTTGCCGCCGCCCGACCCCTCCGGCGGCAGGAGGTTGATCTGGGCCTCGACCTGGATCTGGCCGTCGCCGCCACTGGCGCCGGTCGTGGTCGTCTGCGCGGTGGTCTGGTCGCCGCGCGACGAGCCGCCCTCGTCGTCGTCGTCGCCCAGGATGGCGACGCCGAGCAGCACGACGCCGACCAGGCCGAGCACCGCGGCCGCGATGAGGATCGCGCCGCCGACCCGGGACGAGCGCTCCACCTTCTCGCGGTGGGCGGTGCGGCGGTCGAGGGCGTCGAAGGCCTCGTCGACCTCGGCGGCCTCGGCCGGGATCTCGGGGACGCTGTCGCCGGCGAGCGGCCGCAGCTCGGCGGCCACGACGCGCGCCCAGGCGCGGCCGGGGGCGGAGTCCTCGAGGAAGTGACGGGTGCTCGCCCGCTGCGAGGCGGACTGCTGGCCGAGCAGGAAGTCCGCGATCTCGTCCTGCCGTTCGAGGCTCAGCCCCTGGACCTCGTCGGGCCCCAGCGCATCGAGCGCGGCGTGCGCTCGCTCGCGCACGGCCGCGTCATCGATCCGCAGCAGCGTGGCGATGTCCTCGTAGCTGCGCCCCTGCTGCAAAAGCAGCTGGAGAGCAGCGCGCTGGTCAGGTCTGAGGTCGTCTATGCGGGCCATCGGCTGCGGAACTGTAATCGCTAGGGTCCCGGCGCATGTCGGTCGACCCCTTCATCCCGTACGAGCGGACGTTCGATGCGCTCTACGGCCTGGAGATCGACCGCGATTCGGCCACCGACGAGGAGGTCCGCGGGACGGTCGCAGTCCGCGACGCGGTCAAGCAGCCGATGGGCCTGGTCCACGGCGGGGTGTTCGCCTCGATCGCGGAGTCGCTCGCCTCGATGGCGACGGCGATCGCGGTCGCCGGCGACGGCAAGCAGGCGATGGGGCTGTCCAACGCGACCTCGTTCATGCGCCCGATCACCGAGGGGACGGTCCACGCCGTCGCGCGCCGCATCCACCGGGGGCGGACGACGTGGGTGTGGGACGTCGAGATCACCGACGACGCGGGGCGCCGGTGCGCGATGACCCGGATGACGATCGCGGTGCGCTGAGCCGCGCCTCGTCGCTCGGCGGGGACGTGTGGCCGTGACCCGTGATCCCGCCATGCGCGCCTACTACGACGCCCGCGCCGCCGAGTACGACGACTGGTACCTCGGGACCGGGCTCTTCGCCTCGCGCGACCGGCCGGGCTGGGAGGACGAGGTGCGGGCTCTGACAGAGGTGCTCGCCGCGCTGCCCGCGGCGCGGACGCTCGACGTCGCCTGCGGCACCGCGTTCCTCACCCGCCATCTCGCCGGGTTCGTCGTCGGCCTCGACCAGAGCCCCCGGATGGTCGAGATCGCCCAGTCGCGCCTGCCCGCCGGCCTGGCGCTCGTCGGCGACGCGCTCGACCTCCCCTTCGCCCCCGGATCCTTCGACCGCGTCCTCGCCGGCCACTTCTACGGCCACCTCGAGGAGGCGGAGCGGTCTTCGTTCCTGGGCGGGGCACGGCGGGTGGCGTCCTCGCTCGTCGTCGTGGACTCGGCGGCGGCGGAGCCCCGCTCGGAGTGGCAGGAGCGGCGGCTCAACGACGGCACCTCGCACCGGGTCTTCAAGCGCTGGTTCACCCCTTCGTCGCTGCTCGGGGAGCTCGGCGGCGGCGAGGTCCTCTTCGACGGTCGCTGGTTCGTCGCGGTCCGCGCGCAGTTCGCGGCGTGATCGTGACGTCTTTCGTGTGCTGAACGGCTCGGCGAGGTGGGTGAGGGAAGCTGCCCGGATGGCGCTCGAAGAGGGGCGGTTTCCGTCCAATTCCACCTCCCCCGGCGAACCGTGGACGTCTACCGCCCCTATAGGACGCCAGACGTCCACGAACTCCGGGGAGCGCGGTTCGTGGACGGTTTCCGCCCCTCCGGAGCGGGCCGTCGTGGCGATCGCGGCGGGCGTCTACCTGGTCGGCCCGCTGACCGACTCCCTCACCAGCCCTTACGCCGCTGTCCTCGCGTGCGGCCCCACGGCAGTCCTGAGCCACGACGCGGCGGCGGTCCTCCACGGGCTGGCGAAGCAACGCCGGAGGATCGACGTCACCGCCACGACAGGCCGGCCGCGGCCGCGGGGGGTGACGGTGCACCGGGCCGACGTCAGCGAGGAGGACCGGACCGAGAGGCAAGGCGTGCCGGTGACGACGCCCGCGAGGACCATCGTCGACCTCGCGACGAGATGGCCGGCGCGCGACCTCGACCGTGCGGTGGAGCAGGCGGTTGTCATCAAGGCGGCGACCGAGGACGAGCTCCGAGAAGCGGCGGAAGGCAAGAGGCGAGGAGCAAAGAGGCTGCGCCGGACCCTCGCCGCCCTCACCAGCCCCTCCCTGACCCGCTCCGAGGCGGAGCAGCGCCTCAAAGAGCTCGTCAGGAGAGCGGGCCTCCCGGCGCCGATCACGAACACGAAGGTCAAAGGCTGGGAGGTCGACGCGCTCTGGCCGAACCAGAGGCTCGTCGTCGAAGTCGACGGCTACGCCTTCCACGCCTCGCGCCAGGCGTTCGAGCGCGACCGCAAGCGCGACGCCGCGATGCAGCTCGAAGGCCACCGCGTCATCCGCCTCACCTGGCGCCAGGTCGCCGACGAGCCGCACGCCGTCGTGGCGACGCTGGCGAGGGCGCTCGCCTAGCCGCGGTAGCGGTTGGTGATCGGCATCCGCCGGTCGCGGCCGAACGCCTTCGAGGTGATGCGGATCCCGGGCGGGTTCTGGCGGCGCTTGTACTCGGCGAGGTCCACCAGCCGCATGACGCGCTCGACCTCCTCCGCGGGCAGGCCGCGGGCGACGATCTGCTCGCGCCCGAGGTCCTCCTCGACGTAGAGGTGGAGGATCGCGTCGAGCGTGTCGTAGTCGGGCAGCGAGTCCTGGTCGGTCTGGTCGTCGCGCAGCTCGGCGCTCGGCGGCCGGGTGACGATCGACTCCGGGATCGGCGACTCCGCGTCGCGGTGCGCACGGACCTCGCAGAGCCGGTAGACGAGCGTCTTCGGCACGTCCTTGATCACGGCGAAGCCGCCGGCGGTGTCGCCGTAGAGCGTCGAGTAGCCGACCGACAGCTCCGACTTGTTGCCAGTGGTCAGCACGAGCCAGCCGAACTTGTTCGACAGCGCCATGAGGATGTTGCCGCGGATGCGGGCCTGGAGGTTCTCCTCGGTGATGTCCGGGTCGCGCCCCTCGAAGTGCGAGGCCAGCAGCGAGTCGTAGACGCCCATCGGCTCGGAGATCGGGATCTCGCGGAAGTCGATCCCGAGGTTCGCGGCGAGCTTCTCGGCGTCCGACCGCGTCCCCTCCGACGAGAAGCGGGAGGGCATCGAGACGGCCGAGACGCGATCGGTGCCCAGAGCGTCGACGGCCAGGACGACGACGAGCGTCGAGTCGATCCCGCCCGAGAGCCCCAGGACGACGTGGTCGAACCCGTTCTTCTCGACGTAGTCGCGCAGCCCGGTCACCAGCGCGGCGTAGACCTCGGCGTCGTCGTCGAGGAAGTCCGCGACGGGCCCGGGCGCGGGAGCATGCGTCGGCGGCGGGGCGTCGATCGAGCACGTCGCGATCGTCGGCACCTCGTCGGCCAGCGAGCGCGCCGCGACGCGGTGGCGCGTGTCGCGCAGGCGCGCCCGCCGCGTGGCGGCGGGGTCGACGTCGACGACCAGCAGGTCCTCGGTGAACCCGGGCGACCGCGCGAGGATCCCGCCCTCGTGGTCGCACACGAACGAGTGGCCGTCGAAGACCAGCTCGTCCTGCCCGCCGACCAGCGCGCAGAAGGCCATCGACGTCAGGTAGTCGCGCGCTCGCTGCTGGATCATCTGCTCGCGCCGCTCGGGCTTGCCGTGCTCGTACGGCGACGCAGAGATGTTCACGATCACCTGGGCGCCCGCGAGCGCCTCGAGCGACGCCGGCGGGCCGGGCTGCCAGATGTCCTCGCAGATCGTCAGGCCGACCAGCGCGCCGTCGAGCTCGATCAGCCCGGGCCGGTCGCCGGTCTGGAAGTAGCGCACCTCGTCGAAGACGCCGTAGTTCGGCAGGTGCATCTTGCGGTGGACGGCGACGACCTCGCCGTCGGAGAGGACCGCCGCGGAGTTGAACACGTCGTGCGCGCGCTCCGGGAAGCCGACGACGGCGACGAGGTCCTTCGTCTCCTTCGCGATGCGGTCGATCGCCGCGCGGCAGTCGGCGAGGAAGTGGTCCTTGAGCAGGAGGTCCTCGGGCGGGTAGCCGCTGACCGCCAGCTCGGGCAGCAGGACGAGCCGCGCCCCGGCGTCGCGCGCCTCGCCGATGCGCTGGAGGATCTTCTCCTC
>DASVRH010000458.1:0-3273 GCA_036388715.1 Solirubrobacteraceae bacterium
CGACCAGGTGCGGGCGTCCTTCCTCACCGCGGCGCTCGTGGGCCTCATCGTCGCGCTCGTGCTCGGCGGCGGGCTGGCCAGCGCGCTGCTGCGCCGCCTCGAGCGGCTGCGCGAGTCGGCGATCGTGACGGCGAGCGGCGCCGGCGGCGCCCCGCCCGTCGACGAGACGCCCGACGAGGTCGGCGACCTCGCCCGCGCGCTGGCCACGATGCACGCCTCGCTGCGCCGCCAGGAGGAGGCGCGACGGGCGTTCGTCGCGACCGCGTCGCACGAGCTGCGCACGCCGCTGACGCTGCTGCAGGGCATGCTCGAGCTGCTCGACGACGACCTGCGCGAGGGGCGGCTCGACCTCGAGGACGCCCACGTGCAGATCGCCGGCGCCCAGCGCCAGCTGCGCCGGCTCGAGCACCTCGCGTCCGACCTCCTCGACCTCTCGCGGCTGGACGCCGAGGCGACGCTGCGCTCCGAGCCGCTCGAGCTGGGCGAGCTGACGCGCGCGGTCGCGGCGGAGTTCGAGCTGCGCGCGGCCGAGCGCGGGCTGAGCATCGACGTCGTCCCGCCGATCGCGCCCTGCTGGGCCAAGGGCGACCCGGGCGCCGTCGCCCGCATCGTGCGGATCCTGCTCGACAACGCGCTGCGCTTCGCGCCCGAGGACGTCCCGGTGCGCGTCGCCGCCGCCTACCACGGCGAGCGCGCGACGGTGGAGGTCACCGACGCCGGGCCGGGCATCCCGCCGGCCGAGCGCGACCTGATCTTCCAGCGCTTCCAGCGCGGCAGCGACTCGGGCGGCGAGGAGGGCTTCGGGCTCGGCCTGGCCATCGGCCGCGAGCTGGCCCGGCGCCTCGGCGGCGACCTGGTGCTGCAGGAGGACGACGAACCGGGAGCCCGGTTCGTCCTCAGCCTGCCGATCGAGCTTCCGGCGGGGTCGCGCAGCGATCCGCGCGAACCTGTCGCCGGCTAGGTGACCTAGGCCGCCTCGGTGAGCTCGGCGTCGCGCGCCGGCGTCTTGGCGGCGGCGGCCTTCAGCTCCTCCTCGAGCGTGGGCGTCGCCGGGACCTGCTTGTAGGCGTGCTCGGCGTCCGCGTCGGTCTCCTCCTCGTGGTACGCGCTCTCCACGTTGACCGCCCAGATGTCGTGGTCGGTGCCGTGGATGAGGTTGTCCACCGCGCGCATGGCGCTGAGCATGGAGTGATCCGAGTTGTTGTAGCGGTGCAGCCCGTTGCGGCCGACCTGCGTCAGGCCCTCAATCGGGTCGAGCCACTCGCGGATCTTCGCGACCTTCTCGCCGTAGGTCTCGTCGTACATCGGGTAGGCGAGCGGCACGCGCACGGCGTAGCCGCGCTTGACCTGGCCGGGCTTGGCGAGGCCGAGCTTCTCGAGCTCGCTGGTGGCGAGGGCGACGAGGTCCTCGTCGGCCATCGTCCACAGGCGGTCGCCCTGGAAGCAGAAGTACTCCATGCCGACGCAGGCGGTGTCCGGGTCCGGGACCATCCACGGGCTCCAGGAGCGGAAGTTCTGGATGCGGCCGACCTCGACGTCGGGCTCGTGGATGTAGATCCAGTTGTCCGGGAAGAGGTCCTCCCCGTCGAGGACGAGGGCGACGGTGAGGAAGTCGCGGTAGCGCAGGTCCGAGCCCGCGTCGCGGACCTCGGGGGGCGCCTCGGGCGTCGTGATCTTCACCGTGTCGCGCAGCGGCAGCGACGAGATGACGTCGCGCGGCTCGATGACCTCGCCGCCGGCGTGGATGCGGACCACGCGCTTGCTCTCGTCGAGCTCGATGCGCTCGACCGGCGTGCTCAGCCGGACCTCGCCGCCGAGCTCCTCGATGCGCGCGGTCATCCGCTCCCACATCTGGCCCGGGCCGTAGCGCGGGTACTGGAACTTGTCGATCAGCGACTTGATCTTGTTGCCCTTGTTGCCGAAGAACGCGGCCTTCGCGGCGCTGAAGAAGGACAGGCCCTTGATGCGCTGCGCGGCCCACTCGGCGCGGACCTCGGTCGCGGGCACGCCCCACACCTTCGCGGTGTAGGACTTGAAGAAGTGGCCGTAGAGGCGCTTGCCGAAGCGGTTGGAGACCCACTGCTCGAGGTTGTCCTCGCGCCCCTTCGGCGTGATGGCGGCCCAGAGGTAGGAGAGGCCGCAGAGGACGAGCTCGATCGGGCCCAGCTTCTTGACGACGTCCATGCCCTGGAGCGGGTAGTCGAGGTACTTGCCGCGCCAGTAGATGCGCGACATGCGAGGACGGAGCAGGAACTCGTCGCCCATGATCTCGAGCCAGAGGTCGTTGACCTCCTGGTTCTTCGTGAAGAAGCGGTGGCCGCCGAGGTCGAAGCGGTAGCCGTACGGGTCCACGACGGTCTTGGCGATGCCGCCGACCTGCTCGTCGGCCTCGAAGACGATCACGCGGCGGCCGGCCTTCGCCAGCAGGTAGCCGGCGGTCAGCCCGGCGGGGCCGCCACCGATCACGACGTAGGGCTTGGGGTCCCGCGCGCCGTCGCCGGTGCCGTTGGGCTCTCCGGGCAGCGCAGGGAACTCGGCGGTCGTTGCCATGCCCACACCCTTGCCCACCGACCGCGATTTTCCAGCCCTCGCTAACGGTTCCTAACGTGGGCTAACGCGTTCGTCGGTACACGACCGCGCGCACGCCCTTGGGCAGCCGGTCGTAGCCGAAGACCGGGACGACGGCCTCGCGCCGCACGCGGGGATCGGCGTCGAGCTTGCGCTCCCACTGGACCGACCGCTTGCGGACCAGCGAGGTCCACGGCGCGCCCCACGACGCGGTGCGCAGGATCGGCACGACGAGCACGAGCTCCTGGCCGGGCCGGAGGCTGTCGACGGCGGCGCGGGCCGTCGGGCCGGGCTTGGCGGCGCGCAGCTTCTCCAGCGCGTCGCGCCAGTCCATCACGCGCCGGTCCTTCGCCGGGCCCATCGACGTCGCGTAGCGCACGCCTTCGGGCAGGTAGTACGCCAGCAGCGGCAGCTGCTCGGGGTGGGTGGAGACGACGAGGTCGCCGGCGGTGACGAGCGTCTGGATGCTCTGCGCGACCGAGCGGACGTTGCTCTTGGACTCGAGCGGGCCGGTGCGCGCGTCGAACCAGTACAGCGTCAGGACGACGAAGCAGACGATCCCGAGCCGGCCGGTGGCGGCCAGGCCGGCGGCGGCGAGCAGGAGCAGCGGCCCGAGGAACGCCGCGAAGTAGCGGTTGGAGAACGCGGGCGAGACCTGCGACGTCAGCCACGCCAGCGCGATCGCCGAGGCGGTGAGGATGATCA
>DASVRH010000459.1:0-6917 GCA_036388715.1 Solirubrobacteraceae bacterium
CGAGGGCCCCGAGCGCCTGCTCGCCGACCCCGCCGTCGAGGCCGTCGTGGTCGCGACGCCCCCGGCGACGCATCTCGAGGTCGCGCGCGCGGTGCTCGACGCCGGCCGGCACCTGCTGCTCGAGAAGCCGCTGGCGCTGACGCCCGGCGACGCCGAGGCGCTGGTCGCCCACCCGGCGCGGACGAGGGTGGTCACCGCCGTCGGCTTCAACCTGCGCTTCCACCGGCTCGTGCGCGAGCTGCGGGAGGCGGTCGGGCGCGGCGGCGTCGGTGAGGTGCAGCTCGTGCGCGCGCACGTCGACTCGGCGACGGTCTTCGACGACTGGCGCGCGAGCCGGGCGACGGGCGGCGGGGTGGTGTGGGAGATCGGCAGCCACCACGCGGACCTGTGGCGCCACCTGCTCGGCGAGGAGGTCGCGCAGCTCGACGTGCGCGGCGACGACCGCGTCGCCGTGCTGCACGGCCGCAGCGAGGGTGGCGCGGTGCTGACGACGACGCTGGTCGGCGGCGCGCGGCCGTCCTACGAGATCGCGGTGGTGGGCTCGGAGGGGACGCTGCGCGCGTCGCTGCTGCGCGGCGCACCGCCGGTCCTCGAGGCGCGAGGAGGGGGCCGGCTGGGCCGGCTGCGCGCCGCCGGGCGCGGCGCGGCCGACCTCCCCCGCCGTGCCGCCGCCGCGCGGAGGGGAGGCGACTTCGCCGGCGCGTTCGTGGCGGAGTGGGAGGCGTTCGCGCAGAGCGTCGCCGCCGGGCGGAGCGTCGCCGCCGGGCGGAGCGTCGCCGCCGCGGGCGACGCGGCCGGGCCCCTCGCCCCCCTCGCGACCTTCGAGGACGGCGCCGCGGCCGTCCGGCTGATCTCCGGCGCGCTGGCCTAGTCGCCCGACGGATGCGCGCGGTAGGCCCTCACGACCTCGCCGAACGGCCCGTCCGCCTGGACGTGGCCCTGCTCGAGGTGGACGGCCCGGTCGCAGAAGGTCTCGAGCAGGCCGTGGTCGTGGCCGGCGGCGATCACGACGCCGCCCGCCTCCGTCAGCTTCCGCGCGCGGTCGGCGACGAGGGCGCGGAACTCGTGGTCGAGCGCCTCGTGGACCTCGTCGAGCACGATGACGCTCGCGCCCGCCGCCTGGCCCACCGCGAAGCCGAGCCGCGCGCGCATGCCCTGCGAGTAGGTGCCGGCGGGGCGCTCGAAGGCGTCGCCGAGGTCGGCGAGGTCGCGCACCTCGTCGAGGCGCGCGCGCATCGTCATCCGCGGGATGCCGGCGAGGACGCCCATCAGCTCGGCGTTCTCGCGCCCGCTGAGCAGCCCCATCAGGCCGGCGTCGATCGAGAGGAGCGCGCCGACGCGGCCGCGGACCTCGATCTCGCCCGCGTCGGGCACGACGACGCCGGCGATCGCGCGCAGCAGCGTCGTCTTGCCGGAGCCGCTGCGCCCGATGAGCGCGACCGCCTCGCCGGCCAGGAAGGTCAGGTCGACGTCCTTCAGCGCCCACACGCGCCCGCGGGCGCGCCGCAGCCGGGCGAGCGCCGGCGTCACCGGGCGCTGGTGGCGGTCTCTGACGAACTCGACCCCCAGGCCGCGCGTCGCCACGAGGCCGCCGCTCGACGGCGTCTCGAGGTGCAGGGCGGTGTCGGCGGCGTGGGCCACGGAGGGCACAGCCTATGCTGGCCGCCCGGATGCCGGTGACCCTGCCCCACGCCGCGCGCGCCGCCGTCGCCGTGGCGGTCCTCACCGGCCTGGCCGCGCTGACGCGCATCTCCAGCTGGCGCAAGCCGCTGGCCACCGACAGCGGCCAGTACCTCTACATCGGCGACCTGATCCTGCACGGCGACACGCCGTACGTCGACGCCGTCAACAACAAGGGGCCGATGACGTACCTGCTGTTCGCGCTCATCCGCCTGGGGTCGGGGACGTCGATGACGGCGGTGCGGATCTCGCTGCTGGCCTTCGCGGTGATCGCGGCGCTCGCGCTCGGCGCGTACGTCGCGCGGGTGGCGACGCGCGAGGCCGGCGTGCTGACCGCGATCGCGCTCGCGCTCTTCGCCGGGCTGCCGGCGATGCAGGGCGACGACCCCAACACCGAGCAGTACGGGATCGCCTTCGTCGCGGTGTCGTGGTGGCTGGCCACGCACGCCGGGGCGCGGTGGGCGCTCGGCGCGGGCGCGTGCGTCGCGGCGGCGGTGGCGATGAACCCCGCGTTCGTCATCGCGCTGCCGTTCGTCGCGTTCGAGCTGTGGCGCGCTCGCGGCGGCGGGCCGTCGCGCGAGCGGCTGAAGCGGATCGGCCTCGGGGTGATCGGCGGCGCGTCGCTCGTCGCGCCGATCCTGCTGTGGCTGCTCGTGCGCGGCGCGCTCGACGACATGTGGACCCAGGTCGTGGAGCACGCGACATCGGGCGCGGACGCCTCGTTCTCGCGGGGCGGCGTGCCGCCGAGCGAGCCGATCGCGCCGGCGCCGGATCCCGCGCCGGCCGGGGGCGGCGGAGGCGGAGGCGCCGGGGGCAGCGGCGGCGCCGACACGGGCCCCGCGCGGGAGGCCCCGAAGGAGGTCTTCGGCCCGCCGGGCCGGATCGAGGAGTGGCGCTACGGCACGTTCGCCCTGCCCGAGCGCGGCCTGTGGATCGTCGGCGTCGCGGGGCTGCTGCTCGCGTGCACCGAGGCCCGGCTGCGCCGCGCCGCGCTGCCGCTCCTGCTGTGGATCGTCGCGTGCTGGGCGCGGGTGAAGGGCGCGACCTACGAGTTCCCGCACCACTACTACCCCGCCGTCCCCGGCCTGGCCGCCGGCCTCGCGCTGGGCGTCGCGCGGCTGTGGTCGTTCGCGGGGAGGCGCGAGGTCGTGCGCGTGGCGATCGCCGTCGTCGCCCTCGGCGTCCCCCTGTGGCTGTGGGTCGGCGACCCCGAGCGCGAGGCGCTCGACTACCCGGCCGAGCTGCGCTGGGGCAGCCAGTACGAGTCCTTCTCGCTGGCCTACCCCGTCGCCGAGTTCCTCCGCGACCACACCGAGCCCGACGACCCGATCCTCGTCGTGGGGACGGACCCCGAGGTCTACTGGCTCGCCGACCGCCGGGCGAACACGCCGTACTTCGACGTCTTCCCGCTGCTGCGCAAGCGGACGCTGATCGGGCGGCGCTCCAACGACGTGACCTACGACCCGCCCGCCGCGATCGTCGCCATGCCCGACGCCGAGGAGGCCGACCCGTACTTCCCCGCCCTGCTCGACCTCGGCATCGAGTACCCGCCGGCGTTCGAGCTGCGCGGCGCGCGCGTCTGGCTGCGGAAGAAGTAGGGCCCCGGACTACTCTCTCGGCCGTGCCTCCGGCCGTCTCCGTCCAGGGCCTCTCGAAGTCTTTCCGCGTGCCCTCCGAGCAGGTGCACACGCTCAAGGAGCGCGTCCTGCACCCGCTGCGCGCGCACCGCGACGAGCGCTTCGAGGCGCTGCGCGACGTCTCGTTCGACGTCGAGCCGGGGGAGTTCTTCGGGATCGTCGGGCGCAACGGGTCGGGCAAGTCGACGCTGCTGAAGTGCCTGGCCGGGATCTACCGCGCCGACGACGGCGCCGCGTGGATCGACGGCCGCCTCTCGGCGTTCATCGAGCTCGGCGTCGGGTTCAACATGGACCTCGCGGCGCGCGACAACATCCGCATCAACGCCGTGATGCTCGGCCTGTCGGGGCGCCAGGCGCGCGGGCGCGAGGACGAGATCATCGCCTTCGCCGGGCTCGAGCAGTTCCAGGACCTGAAGATCAAGAACTACTCGTCCGGGATGCTCGTGCGGCTGGGCTTCGCGATCATGGCCCACGTCGACGCGGACGTCCTGCTCATCGACGAGGTCCTCGCGGTGGGCGATGCCGCCTTCCAGCAGAAGTGCTACGACCAGTTCAACCGGATCCGCGACGAGGGGCGGACCGTCCTCTTCGTCACGCACGACATGGGTGCGGTGGAGCGCTACTGCGATCGCGCGATGCTGCTCGAGAAGGGCGAGATCGTCGCGATGGGCAAGTCGCACCGCGTCGGCCAGGAGTACCTGCGCGTGAACTTCGCCGACCTGCACGCGGCGCCCGAGGAACCCCCTCCCTCCGAGGACGGCGAGGAGGAGGCCCCCACGGACGCCTCCGCCGACGAGCCCGAGGAGCCCTCGCGCCTGACCGACGGGCGGGCGGAGATCGTCCGCGCGTGGTTCGAGGACTCGGACGGCTCGGAGTCGGGCGCGCTGCCGCACGGGTCGCGGTGCGCGTTCGCGGCGGTCGTGCGCTTCAACGAGCAGGTGGAGCACCCGCTGTTCGGCTTCGTGCTGCAGAACGACCGCGACCAGACGGTCTTCGCCGCGTCGACGGCGTGGACGGAGGAGCGCAGCGGCGTCTTCGGCGCCGGCGACGAGGTCACCTACCGCGTGCGGTTCGAGAACGTGTTCAGCGGTGGGCGCTACTTCGCGACGCCGGCGGTCGCGCACCGCGGCGCGGGGATCGCGTGGATCGACCGGCGCGAGAAGTTCGCCTCGACGCTCGTCACCTCGACGCGGTCGACCGACGCGGCCGTCGACATCCCCTACGAGATCGACCTCGTCCCGGCGTGACGACGACGAACGCACCCGGCCGGCCGCTGAGCGGCCCCACCGCGCTGGGCGGCGACCCGCGCCGCTTCCTGCGCCTGACGTGGACGCTCGCGGTCACGAACTTCAAGCTGCGCTTCTACGGCAGCGCGCTCGGCTACCTGTGGCAGCTCATGCGGCCGCTGCTGCTGTTCGGCGTGCTCTACGTCGTGTTCACGCAGTTCGTGCGCCTCGGCGGCGACATCCACGACTACCCCGTCGTCCTGCTCACCGGGATCGTGCTGTTCACGTTCATCAGCGAGGCGACGTCGACCGGCGTCAGCTCGATCGTGGCCAACGAGGCGCTGATCCGGAAGGTCGAGTTCCCGCGCATGGCGATCCCGTGCTCCGTGGTCCTGACGGCGCTGTTCAACCTCGGGCTGAACATGGTCGCGGTCGTCGTCTTCGCGGTCATCAGCGGCGTCGACCTGCACTCGTCGATCATCCAGCTGCCGGTGATCGTCGGCGCGCTCGTCGCGTTCGTGCTCGGGATCGTCCTGTTCACGTCGGCGATGTACGTGAAGTACCGCGACGTGCAGCCGATCTGGGACGTGATCCTCCAGATGCTCTTCTACGGGACGCCGGTGCTGTACCCGATCGAGGTCGTGCAGGACGACTTCCCGCGGGCCGCCGAGTGGATCGTGACGCTGAACCCGTTCGCCGCGATCGTGCAGCAGATGCGCCACGCGGCGATCGACCCGACGGCGGACTCGGCCGCCGTGGCCGCGGGCGGCTGGGGCCACCTCGCGCTCACCGGCCTCATCACGCTGGCGATCCTCGGCGGCGGCCTGCTCGTGTTCCGCCGCCGCGCGCCGTACGTGGCCGAAGAGCTCTAGCTCCGGACGTCTCTGAGGAAGTCGTCGAGCACGCGTCCCCAGACGTGGCTCGCGCGGAACCGCTGCGCCTTGAGGTGGCCGCGGGCGCGGACGCGGCGGTGGGTGTCGCGGCCGGTGCGGATCGCGTGGAGGACGCGCGCGAGCGCCTCCGGGTCGGCCGTCTCGAGGTAGTCGATGTTCGGCTCGAGGCCGTGGCTCGGGCGCAGCGGCTCGGAGATCACGAGGTGGCCGGCGGCGAGGTGGACGGCGACGCGGTGGTCGAACGTCGCGCGGGCGGTCGGGTGGGCGACGAGCGCGACGTCGGTCTCGTCGAGGAGCGGCCCGAGCCTCTCGGGCGTGACGCCGTGCGCGACGTGGCGGACGTCGTGGAGGTGCTTCGCGGTCGTCAGCCACCGCTCGCGGTGCTCGCTGGAGGGCGCGGCGAAGACGATGCGCGGGCGGCCCTCGACGGGGCGCGGCGCGGCGAAGAGGGCGTCGTCGACCGGCGGGGCGACGATGCGCCACAGGCGCCCGCCGAGGGCGTCGCGCGGATCGAGGGCGACGAGGCGGTCGCAGGCGTCGCCCGGCGAGCCCGGGGCGAACAGCCGCGCGCGGTCCTCGGCCGCGGCGGCGGCGAGGATCTCGTCCGAGGGAGGCTCGCCCGGCGGCGCGGCCTTCAGCGCCCAGGCCGGAGGGCGCTCGCGCGCGACCACGACGCCGAGGACGGGAGCGCCGGCGTCGAGCGCCTCCGGCTCGAGGTCGGCGACGCCGAGCGCCACGACGACGCTGGGGCGAAGGACGCGGAGGGAGGCGGCGACGTCGCCCGGCGCGGCCTCCCGCGAGTCGACGAAGAGGACCCCACCGGGGCCCCCGGCGCCGGCGTGCGCGGCGGACGCCGTTCCTCCGGCGACCCACGACGCGAACCTCGCCGCGTCGCCGACGAAGGCCGCGCGGAGGGGTGTCACCGCGACCGGAGGCGCCGGCGGGCCGCGCCGAGCGCGCGCTTGAGCGGGCTGAGCCTCTGGCGGACCTGGACGGCGACCTTGTACGCGTCCTCGTTGCGGACGCGGTGGACCTCGGCGGTCAGCGTCGCGATCTCCTGCTTGAAGACGGCGGCGCCGCCCATCGCGTCGCCCATGAGACGGACGGGCCACCGCGCCTGCGCCGGAGGGTCCTCGGCGAGGAGCCGCTCGAGCGCGCGCCGCATCTCCGCGGCGGCGTCGTCCGGGCCCGGCCAGCGGGCAGCCGTCGCGCGGGCCGCACCCTGGAGGCGCGCGAGGAGCTCGCGGTCGCGCGCGAGCTGGTCGAGGAAGCGCGCGGCGCCGCGGGCGTCGTCGGCGTCGGCCACGAAGCCGTTCTCGCCGTGGACGACGAGGTCCTGCGCGTCGTGCGCGGGCCCGACGACCGCGGTCGCCCCGGCGCCGAAGGCCTCTCGGATGAGCTCGATCCAGCGGTAGGGGGCCATGATCGCCCGCGGGTCCTTCTCGCCGACCTCGGCGTAGACGAGCCGGTCGCGTGCGAGG
>DASVRH010000460.1:0-4455 GCA_036388715.1 Solirubrobacteraceae bacterium
CGCGCGACCCCTCCGCCGTCGTCACCTCCACGCCGCCCTCCAGGTCCTGATGACCCTCCGCGGCCCGCAGCGTGCCGCCGTCGAGGACGACCATCGCCTGCATCCCGCCGCACACCCCGAGGACCGGCAGGGCACGCTCGCGCGCCTCTCCGAGCACCGCGAGGTCGTTGTGCACCTTCACCGGGTCCCACGGCAGCCCGGCGCGTGACGCCTCCGCCTCGGCGTCCTCGTCCGGTGACGAGGGGACGTAGTCGGTGCCCGGCAGGTAGACCGCGACGCAGTCGCCGATCGCGTCGCCGGCGAGCACCGGCTCGAGGCCCGCGGCGCGCAGGGCGTCGAGGTGCGCGGGCCGGACCTCGCCGCGGCCGTCGAGGGTGACGGCGACGCGCGTCACCGCGACGCGACCCACCGCAGCGTCTCCTCCATCGCGATGCCCATCCCGACGCACGCCGGGTGGTCAACCCACTCCTTCTCCGGCCCGCCGTCGGTGAACGCCTGCACGTAGAGCGGGACCTCGCCGAGCACGACGCCGCCGTCGTGGCGGGCGCGGTCGATCGTCCCCGTCTTGTGCGCGAGCGGGACGTCCTCGTCGAGCAGGCGCGCGAGCGAGCGGCGGTCCTGCTGCTCGCGCAGCAGCTCGAGCCCCTCGGCGGGCATGTCGCGCAGCACGCGCTCGTGCTCGGCGGGGCTCGTCGCGCCGAGCCCGGGCCGGCTGGGCAGCCCGGGCGCCTCGCCGCCCAGCACCCGCGACGCGAAGCCGCGGGCCGCGAGCCACGCGTTGATCTCCTCGGCCCCGCCCATCGCCTCCACCACCGCCCGCGTCGCGGTGTTGTCGGAGATGGCGACCATCAGCGCGAGCAGCTCCTTCAGCGGCCGGCGCACCGGCAGGTCGAGCAGCTTCAGCACGCCGTCGCCGTCGACGCGCTCGGTGACCGCGACCTCGTCCTCCAGCCCGCCCCGCTCGAGCGCCCTGGCCAGCACGAACGTCTTGATCATGCTCGCCGAGGAGAACATCCGCTCGGCGTCGTGCTCGGCGAGGACCTCGTCCCCGCGCCGCACGAGCCACGCGGCGTGCGGCACGCGCGAGGCGAGCGCCTCGCGCCAGACGTCGTTCAGTACGACCGTGGCAGCCCCAGCGAGTGCTCGGCGACGTAGTTGAGGATCATCTCGCGCGACACCGGCGCGGTGCGCACGAGGCGCACGCCCCAGTACATGTCGGTGAGCCCGTACTCGAGCGCGAAGCCGTTGCCGCCGTGCGTCTGGATCGCCTGGTCGACGCAGTGGATGGCGGCCTCGGCCGCGGCGTACTTCGCCATGTTCGACGGCTCCCCGGCGGGGGCGCCGGCGTCGTAGAGCGCGGCAGCCTTCTGCGTCATCAGCCGCGCCAGCTCGAGCTCGATCTTGGCCTGGGCGAGCGGGTGCGAGATGCCCTGGTGCGAGCCGATCGGCGCGCCGTTCCACACCTTGCGCTCGCGCGCGTACTCGCTGGCGATGGCCAGCCCGCGGCGCCCCGCGCCGCACGCGACGGCGGCGCCCATGATGCGCTCCGGGTTCAGCCCGTCGAACGCCGCCTTCAGCCCCGCCTGCTCGCCGCCGACGATGCGGTCGGCCGGGACGTACACGTCGTCGAGGAAGAGCTGCCACTGCCGGTCGGCGGCGCGCAGCGCCGTCGGGATGTGCTGGCGCTCCAACCCTTCGGCGTCGCTGTCGACGAGCGCGAGCAGCGGCAGGCCGAGCTGCCCGTCGTCGTGGCGCAGCCGGGCGACGACGAGGATCGCCTGCGCGTCCTCCACGCCGGAGATGTAGGTCTTCTGGCCGCTGAGCCGGTAGCCGCCGTTGTCGCGCCGCGCCGCGGTGGAGATCTGGTGCGAGTTCGAGCCGGCGTCGGGCTCGGTGATCGCGAAGGCGACGCGCGTGGTGCCCGCCGCGATGCCCGGCAGCCACTGCTCGCGCTGCTCCTCGGTCCCGTGGCGGACGATGATCGACCCGACGATCGCCGGCGAGACCACGATGAGCAGCAGCGAGCACCCGGCCGCGCTGATCTCCTCGGCCACCGCGGCCAGCGCGCTCATCCCCAGGCCGCCGCCGCCGTAGCGCTCGGGGAGGTTGACGCCGAGGAAGCCGCGCGAGGCGAGCGCGTCCCACAGCTCGGTCGGCGGCTCCTCCGCCGCGCTCTGCTTGCGCATGTACGCCGGGCCGAAGTCGCCGGCGATCGCCGCCACCGTCCTGCGCATCGCCACCTCCTCGTCGGAGGCGACGAGCGGGAGGACGGGCTCAGCCGGAGTAGACACGGCTCAGCGACTCGGCCACGCAGACGGGCTTGTCGCCGTTCGCGCGCTCGAACGTCAGCTTCATCGTGATCTGCGCGCCGCCGGGGATGTCGTCGACGGACTGGAGCTCCATCCGCATCCGCACCTTGTCGCCGACCGGCATCGGCGCCGGGAAGCGGACCTTGTTGAGGCCGTAGTTGAGGCCGAACGCGACGCCCTCGAGCTTGAACAGGTCGTAGGAGAACCGCGGGGCGAGCGAGAGCGTGTAGTAGCCGTGCGCGATCGTGCCGCCGAACGGCGTTTCCTTCGCGCGCTCGGGGTCGATGTGGATCCACTGGTCGTCGCCGGTGACCTCGGCGAACGCGTCGATCTTGTCCTGCGTGACCTCGTGCCACTCGCTGACGCCGAGCTCGTCGCCGACCTTGGACTTCAGTTCGTCGATGCCGTTGACGGTGAGCATGCGCGCGAAGCTAGCGCACGCGGCCCCTCAGCGCACCGCGCGCAGCGTCGCCCGGCCGCCGCGGCCGGCGAGCTTGTCCTCGCGCTGGGCGGCGTCGGCCTGCGCGAGCAGGAGCTCGGCCGACGACGCGTCCTCGGGGAACGTCGCGCAGCCCGCGCTCGTCGAGAGCGGCTCGCCGACCGCGACCAGCCCGCGCAGCGCGTGCTTGATCCGGCCGACCAGGAGCGCGGCCTCCTCGGCCCCCGTCTCCGGAGCGAGGATGCAGAACTCGTCGCCGCCCTGGCGGACGACCGTGTCCGCCTCGCGCACCGTCGTGCGCAGCGCGTCGGCGACCTCGCGCAGCAGCTGGTCGCCGGCCAGGTGGCCGAGGACGTCGTTGACGGCCTTGAAGTTGTCGAGGTCGAGCACGACGACCGAGAGCGGCCGGCCGGTGCGGCGGTGGCGCGTCAGCTCGTAGCGCAGGCGCTCGTCGAGCAGGCGGTAGTTCCCGACGCCGGTCAGCGGGTCGAGTCGCGCCTCGGCGCCGACGGCGGCGATGGCCGCGGTCAGGCGCTCGCGCAGGTGGACGACGACGCCCGCCGCGACCACCAGGATCGGGAAGGCGACCAGCGTCTCGGCGATGACGTTGTCGAGCTCGGCGGAGGTCGTGGTGAGGATCGGGACCGCGAGCATCGCCGCGGCGACCCCGACGTGGGCCGCGACCGCGAGCCGCGACTCGAAGGCGTAGCCGGCGAAGACGACGATGAAGACCAGGAACCACATGTACGCGTTCCCGTGCGGCGCGACGCCCCACATCGTGATCGCCACCTCGATCGCGGCGATCGGCGGCAGCAGGTGGAACCACCGCGCGGCGAGGCGGTCCCAGGGCATGACGAAGCAGAGCAGGCCCGAGAGGATCCCCAGGGCCGTGACGTAGTGCGCGCGGGGGTCGACGCCCGGCTCGAAGAGCTGGTTGACCGGGATCGAGCCCATCGAGCCGACCAGGAAGAGCAGGCCGGCGAGCCTGCCGATGAGCAGGCGCTCGCTCGCGCGGATGCCGGGGGACGCATGCATGCCCCCACGTCGTCGGCATGAACGCATGCGTTCTTGAGAGCTGCCAGCGCCCTACCGACCTCGATCCGACCAAAATGCACGATCTTCCAGTCCAATGGGCGTGGACGGGTCGCCGGCCGCGATGTACTCCCGCGCCAGCAGGCCCCAGTCCGCCCCCGCCCGCAGCTCGCCGAGCACGCTGAACAAGAGGCCCTCCATGCGCCGCAGGAGCAGCGCCTGGGGCGGCAGCGTCTGGCGGCGCATGTGCTCGAAGTGCGGCGAGCGCGGCGAGCCCGTCGCCTCCATGTGCACGCGGACGTACTCGGGGTCCAGCCGCCGGAAGCCGGAGACGAAGAACCAGGCGCCGGCGTCGGCGATCTGGGCGAGGACCTGGCCGGGCTCGAACGACCCCGGATCCGGCAGGTAGCCGAGCGACCCGAGCAGCCCGTGGACCCGGTCCGCGTCGCCCGCGATCACGGCCCGGGCGAGCGCGCGCTCCTCGTCGAGGTAGGCCTGGTCGATGCGGCGCATGAGGCCGAAGTCGAGGAAGCAGACGCGGCCGTCGGGTCGCAGGAGGTAGTTGCCCGGGTGGGGGTCGCCGGCGACGAGGCGCTCGTTGGCCAAGAGGCCCCAGAAGAAGCGGTAGACGATCTCGGCGAAGCGGTCGCGCTCGGCCTCGGGCAGGCGCTTGAC
>DASVRH010000461.1:0-2897 GCA_036388715.1 Solirubrobacteraceae bacterium
CGCGTGGAGGACGCGCTCGAGCGGCTCGGCCACGACGTCGTCTCGCTCGACGTCGGGCACGACCTGGTCACCCGCCTCCAGGGGGGCGCGCCCGACGTCGCCTTCGTCGCCCTGCACGGCCGCGACGGCGAGGACGGCACGGTCCAGGAGCTGCTCGAGGTGCTCGGGATCCCCTACACGGGCTCCGGCGTCTCGTCGTGCATCCGCTGCGCCGACAAGGTGCTGGCCAAGCACGCGTTCCGCGACGCCGGCCTGCCGACGCCCGACTTCTTCGCCTGGAACGAGGCGGCGTTCAAGCAGCTCGGCGCGGCCGATGCGCTGCCCGCGATCGAGGAGCGCCTCGAGTTTCCGATCGTCGTCAAGCCGGCGCGCCAGGGCTCGGCGCTCGGCATCAAGTTCGCGCGCAACGCCGCCGACGTGCCCGGCGCGCTCGTCGCGGCGTTCTCCTACGACGCGAAGGTCCTGCTCGAGCGCTTCGTCTCCGGCCGCGAGCTGGCCGTCTCGGTGCTGGGCGGCGAGGTGCTGCCGATCGTCGAGGCGATCCCGCGCGACGAGGACTTCTACGACTTCGAGGCGCGCTACGAGATCGGGCGCACCGACTTCGTCTGCCCCGCCGACCTCGACCCGGCCACGACCGAGCGCGTCCGCGACACGGCGCTCGCCGCCTACCGGCTGCTCGGCTGCGAGGGCTTCGCGCGCGTCGACGCGATCCTCGACGAAGAGGGCGTGCCGCAGCTGCTCGAGATCAACACCGTGCCGGGGCTGACCGAGACGTCACTGCTGCCGCAGGCCGCCGAGGCGGCGCAGATCGGCTTCGACGACCTCGTGCGCCGGGTCGTCGAGCTGGCCCACGAGCGCTCGCCGGTCTAGGACGAGCCCTCGCCGCCGAGGAAGTCCTCGGGGGTCACGCGGTCGAGGAAGTCCTTGAACTTCTCGACGACCTCCTCGGTGTCCTCGACGTCGTGCTCGAACTCGATCGCCGACTCGGCGATGACGTCCTCGGCCGCGAAGATCGGGGCGCCGGAGCGGACGGCGAGGGCGAGGGCGTCGGACGGGCGCGAGTCGATCTCCATCTCCTTGCCGTCCAGCGTCAGGGTGATCGTCGCGAAGAACGTGTTCTCCCGCAGCTCCGTCACCGACACCTGGGTGCACTTGACCTCGAGCTCGCCCAGCATGTCGCACATCAGGTCGTGCGTCATGGGGCGCGGCGTGCTGGCTCCCTGGAGCTTCATCAGGATCGCGGCCGCCTCGGGGTGGCCGATCCAGATCGGGAGGAACTTGTTGGAGTCGACGGTCTTGAGAAGCACGATCGGTTGCTTGCCGACCATGTCGAAAGAGACGCCGTAGATGACCATCTCCTGCACGCGACGGAGGATACCCGGCTAGGGGGCCAGTTCCCGGACCACGAAGGCGCTGACGTCCGCGAGCTCCTGGGCGCTGAGGCGCTCGCCGAACGCGGGCATGCCGCCCCCGCCGTTGCGGACCTGCTGGACGACGACCTCCGGGTTCGTGTACTCGTCCTGGCCGGCGAGGCGCGGGCCCGAGCCGCCGCCGCCGTCGCCGCCGTGGCAGGCGGCGCAGTTGCCGGCGAAGACCTGCTTGCCGGCGGCCGGGTCGCCCTGGTCGACGACCTGCTGGGGCGGGGGCCCGCTCGACCCGCCGCCGTCGTCGCCCCCGCAGCCGGCGAGCGGCAGCGCGCCGAGGGCCGCGACGGCGAGGAGAGCGAGGGCTCGGGCCATGCGCTGTGTCTATCACGGCGCAACCGACGCGCGTTCAGCGGCGGCTTGCGAACCTTCTTTCTGCGTGTCGCGCCTCCTCCGCTTCTCGCTCCTCATCCTGGTGCTCGCCGGGGCGGGCGTCGTCGCGTTCGCCACGCTGCGCCCCGAGGACGACGAGGGCGAGCGCGAGCGGGCCGCGATCGAGTGCCCCGAGGGCGAGGGCGAGGGCGAGCACGGCGAGGAGGCCGAGCGCGAGCGTGAGGAGGAGCGGGAGCGCGAGGAACGGGAGGAGCGCGAGCGCTCGCACGGCGGGACCTCGCGCGAGGGCACGCGCTCGCTGTACTCCGGCCCGCCGCCGACCGAGCCGCCGTGCGGCGAGCGCCCGGGGCTGCCCGAGCCCTTCGCCGACCTGGCGCAGATCAACTCCTCGATCACCGCGCGATCGGTCGCGCCGGGTACCGAGCTGCGGCAGGGCGCGTACCGCGCCGCCGTGCGCCGGGCCGAGGAGCTGCCCGAGAGCGAGGGCGAGTGGGAGCCCTACGGCCGCGCCCCGCTCGAGACCGGGCGCACCGAGTACGACGTCAGCGACGAGTCGACCCAGCTCGGGCTCGGCAACGTCTCCGGGCGCCTGACCGGCTTCGCCCGCGACCCCGCCACCGGCCGCCTCTTCGCCGTCGGGTCGAACGCGGGCGTGTGGACCTCGACGGACGGCGGCGCGAACTGGTCGTCGATCGGCGACAACCTCCCGACGCAGACGACGGCCGGCGTGGCGTGGACGTCCGCCGACGGCGGCGCGCTGCTCGTGCTCACCGGCGACGGCGCGTTCGCGGGCAGCGCCTTCGCGGGGATGGGCGCGTACCGCACCACCGACCTCGGCGAGACGTGGGAGCACGCGGGCGGCGTGCCCGACGGCGCGGTCGCGTTCAAGCTCGTCGTCGACCCCAACGACGCGAACATCGTCTACGCCGCGACGGGCGCCGGCCTGTTCCGCAGCACGAACGCCGGGCGCGACTACGTGAACGTCAACCTCCCGACGGGCGAGGACGCGCCGGCCGGGACGCCGGACTGCACGGGGAAGCTCCCGTCGGTCAAGGGCTGCTACCTGGCGAACATGGTCACCGACGTCGTCGTGCAGTACCCCGACAACGCGGCGACCGAGGGCGACCCCGGCGCGGTGCT
>DASVRH010000462.1:0-10598 GCA_036388715.1 Solirubrobacteraceae bacterium
CGAGGCCGACCGCCATCTCGCCGACGCCCACGCCCAGGACAAGGGGTGGGAGCGCGTCGTGCTCGAACAGGCCGCGCGCGAGGCCTACGTCGCGCGCCACGGCCGCGAGCCCGAGCGCCTGACGCTCGTGCAGGTCGTCGACCGGCCCGGGGTCGACGAGGACGAGGCCGTCTTCGACGCCGACGGCGACGCGTTCGTGATGGGCCGCCAGGGCGGCGAGTGGGGCCCTACTCGGTAGCGACGTACTCCGCCTCGCGGCGGGCCGACCCGCGGATCGCCGCCCACGTCCGCGCGGCCCTCGGCGACGCCCGGTCGGTGGTGAACGTCGGCGCGGGCGCCGGCTCCTACGAGCCGGAGGACCTCGAGGTGATCGCCGTCGAGCCCAGCCCCGGGATGATCGCCCAGCGCTCGTCGCCCGCGATCGAGGGCCTTGCCGAGGCGCTGCCGCTGGCCGACGACTGCGCCGACGCCGCGATGGCGGTCCTGACGGTCCACCACTGGTCCGACCTCGCCGCGGGGCTGCGGGAGATGCGGCGCGTGGCGCGCCGGCGGGTCGTGGTCCTCCACTTCGACGTGGCGGTCGCCGCGCGGTTCTGGCTCGTCGAGGAGTACCTGCCCGAGATCGCCGAGCAGGAGCGCGACTTCCCGACGCCGGCCGACATCGTCGCGCTGCTCGACGCGCCGGCGGAGGTCCTGCCGGTGCCCGTGCCGCACGACTGCACCGACGGGTTCCTCGGCGCGTACTGGCGGCGGCCCGCCGCGTACCTCGACCCGGTCGCCCGCGCGGCGATCTCGTCCTTCACCGCGCTCGGCGACGGCGCGGTCCCCGGGCTCGAGCGCCTGCGCGCGGACCTCGAATCCGGTGCATGGGAGGAGCGCCACGCCGATCTTCTCGACCGCGAGGCGCTCGACATCGGCTACAGGCTTGTCGTAGCGTCGCTCGCGTGACATGGGACGACGTCGTCGCGGTGCTCCGCGAGTGGGAGGGCCGGGACGTGGTGATCGTCCCCATCCTCGACCCCGGGATCTCGCTCACGCCGTTCTCGGGCCCGCTCGCGGTCGACGAGCCGAAGGGCGGCGTCATCCGCATCCGCACCGACCCGCACTACGAGCCGTACATCTCGCTGTTCCGGGCGACGTTCATCTCCTCCGACTGGGTCGCGGGGCGGGAGGAGCGCGGGCTGTCGGTGGTGCAGGGCGGGACGCGCGTGGACGTCCACCTCGACGGCACCGAGCCCACGTGATCGCGGTCGTCGCGCCTCCGGGCGAGCTTCGCGACGCGCTCATGGGCCACCTCCCCGCCGGCACCGCCGCGCTCGAGCCCGGTGACCCGATGACGCTCGCCCGAGGCCTGCAGGGCGCCGAGCGGATGTTCCTCGCGTGCGAGGACGAGGTCGCCGCGGGGGACGTCGTCTCGGCGGCGGAGATGGCGCTCGTCTACTACTGCGTGTCGCTGCGCGACGTGCCCGCGCTGACCGGGTCCGCGCTGCGCTCGCGAGTCCTCGACCCTCCGGGGTCGGCGTCGCCCGACGAAGTCGCCCGGCTCGCCGCGCAGGCGCTCCGCGACGACCCGCCGCCGCCCTAGCCCGACTCCGCGAGCGCCAGCGCGACGACGGTCTCGAGCTCCTTGCCGACGCGCTCGAGCGGGGTGGTGCTGCGGCGCGCGCGGGCGAGCACGACCGCGCCCTCGATGGCAGCGATGAGCAGCGTGGCGATCGAGCGAGCGCGGGCGGCGGGGATGCCGCGCCGGCGGAACGCGTCGGCCAGCACCTTCTCCCAGGCCGCGAAGGCCTCGTCGGCCGCGGCGCGGACGGCCGGCTCCCGGGCGCCCTCGAGCGCGCCGGCGACGATGGCGCAGCCGGCGTCGAAGTCGGTCCGGCGCAGCTGGCCGGCCCAGTCCGCGTGCAGGAGGCGGATCGCCTGGACCGGGTCGTCCTCCTCGAGGGCGGCGGCCGTGCTCGCGACGATGTACTGGCCGGCCCAGCGCGTCGCCTCCTCGGCGAGCTCGGTCTTGCCGCCCTGGAAGTGGTGGTAGATCGAGCCGCGCGGCGCGCCGCTGCGCTCCACGACGTCGGCGAACGACGTGCCCTGGACACCGTGCTCGCGGAAGAGCACCGCGGCGGTGCGGATCATCCTGTCGCGGGCGTCGGACTGGCGCGGCATGTCGGCATAGCGTACTATGACGAGCGTCATAGAACGAAGGAGCGCCTCATGCCGATGATGGACCTCACCCTCCCGCAGGGCACCCTCGACCCCGACGCGCGCACCGCGCTGGTCGACGAGCTGACGACCGTGCTGCTCCGTGCCGAGCGCGCTCCCGACACCGACTTCTTCCGCTCGATCACCTGGGTCTACGTGCACGAGCTGCCGGCGACCGACGTCTACGCGGCGGGCCGCCCGGTCGACCGCCCCACGGTCCGCCTCGAGGTCACGACGCCCGAGGGCGCGCTCTCGCAGCGGCGCCGCGCGGAGCTCGTGGGCGAGGCGACGCGGGTCCTGCGCGAGGCGATCGGCATCGCCGACGAGGACGCCATCCGCGTGTGGGTCGTCTGCCACGAGGTGCCCGAGGGCAGCTGGGGCGCCGCCGGCGAGGTGGTGCAGTTCCAGGCGCTGCGCGACGCGGCCGTCGCGGCGAAGGCCGAGACGGCGACGGCCTAGGCCGGCCGCGCCGCCCGCCGTCTAACGGCGGGCCGCGCGCCGGGGGCGGGACCCCTCCGCCGCGCCGTCCACCAGCGCGCACATGAGCGCCACCGCGTCCTCCTCCGCCAGCCCCTGGTCGCGCGCCAGCGAGCGCCACGTGGGGAAGGCGAGGGCGTGCCCGATCGCCGCGCGCGTGCGCCGGGCGGGGCGCCCGCGCAGGCCGCGGCCCGCCATCAGGACGTCGCGGATCGCGTCGAGGTAGCCGTAGAAGTCGCGCAGGAGCCGCTGGACGATGGGAACCAGCGGCTCGTCGCGCAGCAGGCTCGTGTACATGCCCTCGGTGCGGGCGTAGAAGGCGTAGAGGTCGCGTAGGGCGGCGGCGGTGCGCTCGCGCGGGTCGCGGATCGCCGCCCATTCGCCGGGGTTCGGCGGCGGGTTGAGCGAGCGCCAGTGCGACGAGCAGGCGCCGAAGAGCGCGGCCTCGTCGGGGAAGTGCCGGTAGACGGTCGAGCGCTGCACGCCCGCGCGCTCGGCGACGGCGCTGATCGACGTCCGGGCGGGGCCGACCTCCTCGTGCAGCTCCATCGCGCTCTCGGCGATGCGCAGGCGCGTCTGCTCCTCGAGCTCGGCGCGGCGCTTCATCCGGTAGGGGCGGCTTTGGTTGGACATTGCTGTTGCATGAATCTTGACACACGTGCACGACGGCGTTAGGTTTTCACGCAACACCACTGTCTAACGAAAGGACTCAGCCATGAACACGACCACGACCGGCCCCACGATCATCGGCCCCGACGGCGGCACGGACGGCTTCCTCGGCAGCATCGGCGTGCGGTTCATGATCGACGGCGCCGACGCCGCGCAGCGCTTCTCGCTCGTCGAGCACCCGATGTCGCCGCGCGCGCTCGCCGCGCCCGTCCACAAGCACACGCGCGAGGACGAGTACAGCTACGTCCTCGAGGGCCGCATGGGCGCGCTGCTCGGCGACGACGTCGTCGAGGCGGGCCCCGGCGACCTCGTCTACAAGCCGCGCGATCAATGGCACACGTTCTGGAACGCCGGCGACGAGCCGTGCCGGATCCTCGAGATCATCTCGCCGGCCGGGTTCGAGGGGTTCTTCCGCGAGCTCTCCGACATGGGCGGCGTGATGGAGGCCGGCGAGGACGCGGTCGCGGCCCTGAGCGCGCGGTACGGCCTCGAGATGCGGCCCGAGACGGTCCCCGAGCTGGTCGAGCGCTTCGGCGTGCGGGTCGGCGAGCCGATGTCCGGCGGCTGGCGGCCGCCCGCGCTCTAGCGGGGAAGGAGCGAGCGCAGCGCCCGGCGCGCCCGCGGATAGCGCTTCAGCCGGAACGGCCCATTCGAGCGGCCGCCCTGGTTGTAGACGAGCATCCGCACGCGCCGGTGCGTCCGCGCGAAGGCGAAGACGCGCTTGACGAACGACGGGTCGTCGCGACCCCACAGCGCCCACTCGCCGAACACGAACGGCTTTCCTCCGAACTGGTCGTAGATCCGCTCGAGGGCGGCCCAGTTCGGGTTCTGGCCGTAGAAGTCGGTGCCGACCCAGTCCACGTAGGCGCCGCCCGGCCAGTAGGCGCGCGGCTGGTTGGCGCGGATGTTCAGCGCGGTCGCGTTGTGCGGCACCCACATGAGCGCGACCGGCGCCTTCGCCAGATCGCCCTCGCCCGCCGTGACGGTCCGCATGCCGAGCCTCTTCAACCGGCCGTCCACCTTCGCCCTCGACCCACCGCGGAGGATCAGCGCGATCCGCCGCCACGCCCGGCGGAAGTCGCGCGTCGAGTGTCCCCGCCGCGCGCGCCCGCTCTGGTCGAACGCGCAGTACGCGTTCCACGGCCCGTTCATCTCCGCCATGAGGCGGAGGTAGAGCGGCTCGCCCCGGTCGGCGATCGCCTCGCCGAAGCGGACGAGGAACGCGTCCCCCTTCCCGGCCGCGATCTGCGCCGGCGTGATCCGCTCACGCGTGCCGGGCCCGCGGTTCGTCGAGAGGTGCAGCATCAGCCGCCCCGGCGTCCTCGTCAGCATCCGATCGGCGCTGCCCCACACGGTGAAGGGCTGGAAGACGTCGGGCCGCCGGCCGGTCTCGCGCGAGAACGCGTCCGGCGACCCGCCCGCGACGCCGTGCCAGACGTCTCCCGACGGAGGCAGGAACGCGTTCCCGCTCGCGGGAGCGGCGACGGCGAGGGAGACGGCGATGGCGAGCAGCAGCGAACGACGCATGGCGGCAGCCATGGGATCGGTCGCACGTCACACGCCCTTGAGCCCGGCGCCGCCATCATGGGAGCCATGTCCGACCCGGCCCTCGAGGCGAACAAGCAGCTCGTCCGCCGCCTGGTCGACGAGGTCGTCAACCAGCGCGACCTCGAAGCGCTCGACGAGATCGCTGAAGGCCCGATCGCCGCCGCCGCGCGCGGGTGGATCGGCCCCTTCCGCGCGTCGTTCCCCGACTTCGCGATGGAGATCGCCGACCTCGTCGCCGAGGCCGACAAGGTCGTCGCGCACTTCAAGTGCTCGGGCACCCACGAGGGTGAATGGCAGGACCGCCCCCCGACCGGCCGGCGCTTCGAGGCGATCGACGAGATCTACATCTTCACGGTCCACGAAGGCCGCCTCGCAGGAGCGACCGCCAGGCTCGAGGACAACCTCACGCGGATGAAGCAGCTCGGCTTCGAGCTGTAGAGCCGGAGAGGGGATTCGAACCCCTGGCCTGCGCTTTACAAGAGCGCCGCTCTGACCAACTGAGCTACTCCGGCGGGTGCCGCGGAGTGTAAGGCGGAGTTGGGACCGCCAAGCGGCGGGAGGCCTAGGTCCGAGGCCCAGGGAGTCAGGCCGTTGGACCGGATCTCAGGGCGCCTAACGTCACACTCGTCCACACCGGATTTCAGCTGTGTGACAGTTCGCGGTAGCCGCGACGGGCGAGGCCGCCAGGAGCGCCGCCTCGCTGCGCAGACCGACGTCGCCCGGCTAGCTGCGGCCGACGCCGGAGAGGGCGGCTTCGAGGTCGCCGTGGCCGTTGGTGGCGACGACCTCGTCGAAGGAGGGGACCTCGGGCGGCTCGGGGGCGTTGAGGCGGCGCTCGAGCTCTCCCATGACGACGCCGAAGAGCGCGTGACGCCAGGTCGCCTGGGCGAGGGCGCGGGGGTTCGTGGTCAGCGGCGGGAAGTCCTTGGCCGCGGGGTGGGCGACCGGGATGAGCGCCGTCAGCGGCCAGGAGGCGGCGTGCTCGGCCAGGCCGGCGAGCGGGCCGCGCGCCCACGAGGGCAGCTGGACGGACGGGGCGACCGCGGAGTACGCGGCGCCGAACGCGGCGCCGTTCAACAGGTGCATCCCCAGCCCGACGGGCCGCCAGAAGCGACCGCGGGTGACGAGCTTGCCGAGCAGCTCGACGTCGTCGTAGTCAACGCCGAACACGCGCTTGTCGAGCGGCTGCTGGGCCGCCCACACGCCCGCCGCGACGGCTCCCGCGAGGGCCCCACGGACGGTCTTGGCTCGGTCGATCGCCATGCCTGATCGAGCACTGTAACGGCGCGGGCGCAGACGGTGTATCCACCACCGTGACCGACTACGCCGCCCTCCACGAGCGCGCGCGCACCAAGGGCGTCAACCCGATCGTCTACTGGATCGTCCGCGCCCTCTTCCAGCCGTTCTTCCACGTGTACTTCCGGCTGAAGCGGCACGGGCGCCACCACATCGCCACCGAGGGCCCGCTGCTCCTCGCGAGCAACCACCGCTCGTTCCTCGACCCGTTCGTCCTCGGCACGATGCTGCGCCGCCCCGTCTACTACGTGGCGAAGAAGGAGCTGTTCGAGAACCGCCTGCAGGCGTGGTTCCTCAACGCGCTCGGCGCGTTCCCCGTCGACCGCGGCTCGAGCGACCAGGAGATGCTCGAGACGGCGCGCCAGATCCTCGCCCGCGGCGACGTCGTCCTGATCTTCCCGGAGGGCACGCGCATCCGCCCGGGCGGCCTGGCCGAGCCGAAGCGCGGCGTCGGCCGGCTCGCGCTCGAGAGCGGCGCGCCGATCGTCCCGCTCGCCGTCATCGGCACCGAGGCGATCCGCAGGGGCTGGCGCATCCGCCCCCACAAGGTCACGATCCGCGCCGGCCGGCCGCTCACGTACCCGCGCGTGAACGAGCCCTCCAGGCAGCTCGCGCAGGCGGTCACCGACCGCATCTGGCCGTGCGTCCAGCTCCAGTGGGAGTGGCTCGGCGGCGACCCGCGGCCGAACCTCCGCCCGCGCAGGCCCGAGCGCGCCGACCGGGACAGGCAGCCCGTCGCCGCGTAGGATCGCCATGAGGTGGCCGCGACGAAGCCCAAGCACGAGCTCGACCGGGACTTCTCCGACCTCTACCGCGCCCACCTCCGCGACGTCTACTCCTACGCCTACTACCGCGTCGGCAACCACCACGACGCCGAGGACCTCACCACCCAGACCTTCCTCCAGGCCTACCGGCACTTCGAGCGCGCCCAGCGCGAGTCGAAGGGCCGGCCGCTGCGCCCCTGGCTCATCCGCATCGCCCACAACCTCGCCGCCAACCACTTCCGCGACAAGAGCCGCAAGCCGCAGACCAACATCGACGACACGACGGTCCTCAGCGCGATCCACACGACCGAGGACCTCGTCGAGGGCCGCGACGAGCTCAAGCGCATCCTCGAGGGCGTCCAGCAGCTGCCGGGCGACCGGAGGGAGGCCCTGATCATGCGCTTCGCCCTCGGCATGGACAACCGCGAGATCGCCCGCGCCCTCGGCCGCTCCGACGGCGCCACGAAGGTGTTGATACACCGGGCGATCAAGCAGCTGGAGGAGATCGTGAGCGCGACATGACCGAGGCCACCGACTTCGAAGCCCTGCTGCGCCGCGCGCTCGCCCCGATCGAGCCGCCGACGGGCCTCTCCGACCGCCTGGAGACGAGGCTCCACGCGATGACGGACGCCGCGGTCGAGGAGCTCGAGTCGTGGGAGCTCGAGACGATGGCCGACCCGCGCAACTGGGCGCGCCTCGCCATCTCCGGCGGGGTCGTCGCCGCCGGCGCGGGAGCGGGCGCCGCGCTGATCCTGATGCGCGCACGCCAGAAGGCCAAGCAGAAGAACCCGGTCCGCCGGCTGCGCGGCTGATCCGCCGGCGCGCCGCTCGCGTAGACACCGGCGGAACATGGCCCCCTTTCGCCGATCCGCCCAGGACAAGGCCGACGCCGCGCTGCGCCACCTCGCCGACGAGGAGCTCATGGACCTCGTCAGCTCGTCCGACGCCGCCGCCTTCTCCGTGATCTACGACCGCCACAGCGCCGCCGCCTACAGCCTCGCCTACCGGATGGTGGGCCGGAAGAACCAGGCCGACGACGTCGTGCAGGAGGCGTTCCTCAGCCTCTGGCGCGCCGGCGGCCGCTACGACGTCAAGCGCGGCAGCCTGCGCACCTGGGTCCTGGGGATCGTCCACAACCGCGCGATCGACGCGCTGCGGCGCGCCACGGTCCACGACTCCCGCCGCGCCAGCGACGAGGGGATCGAGGAGCGCTTCGAAGCCGGCGACCGCACCGACCTCGAGGCCTACCGGCGCGGGGAGGCGGGCGAGGTCCGCGCCGCGCTCGGGCACCTCCCGGAGGACCAGCTGAAGGTCATCGAGCTGGCGTACTTCGGCGGCTTCACGCACTCCGAGATCGCGGAGATGCTGAACACGCCGCTCGGTACCGTGAAGGGCCGGATGCGACTGGGCCTCGAGAAGCTGCGCGGCGTGCTCGGCGAGGGAGCGGCAGAGGCGTGGACGTGAACCCCCCGACGCACACCGACGGCTGCGGCTCCGACGTCGCGGCCTACGCGCTCGGCGCGCTGACCGGCGAGGAGACGCGACGCTTCGAGGCGCACCTCGAGACGTGCGAGCTGTGCCGCACGGACCTCGCAGGGCTGCGCCCCGTCGTCGACGCCCTGCCCGCGGCGGCCGAGCCGATGGAGCCGCCGGCCGCGCTGAAGAAGAAGATCATGCGCGTCGTCGAGGCCGAGGCCCGCGACCGTGAGCGGGCGGCCCGCCCGGCGCGCGAGAAGCGCGGCTGGTTCGCGTGGCGCCCCGTCCCCGCGCTCGTCGCCGCGTGCCTGTTCGTGGTCGCCGGCGTCGGCATCGGCGTCGCGGTCCTCAACGACGGCACCGAGGAGATCCCCGGCCAGTGCATCCGCGGCTGCGACCGCGTGGCGATGACGATCGACGAGGGCCACGGCACGATCGAGGTCGCCGGGATGGATCAGCCGCCCGAGGGCCGCGTCTACCAGGTGTGGACCCAGCGCTTCGGCGAGGACCCCAGGCCCACCGACGCCCTCTTCACCGTCGACAAGGACGGCAGCGCGCACGTCGACGTCCCCGGTGAGACCGGCGGGGTCGACCAGGTGCTCGTCACCGACGAGCCGCGCGGTGGGAGCTCGGCGCCGACGACGGCGCCGTACTTCGCCGTGAAGATGTCGTAAGGAACCGCTGCTAGCTTCGACCGGGTGGCCACCTGCTACCGCCATACGTCGCGCGAGACCGGCGTCTCCTGCTCGAACTGCGGGAACCCGATCTGCACCGACTGCATGACGCCCACGCCGGTCGGGATGCGCTGCCCCGACTGCGCCGGCCAGAAGACGAAGGTGCGCACCGCGCGGTCGATGGTCGTCGAGCCGCGCGTGACCTACGCGCTCGTCGCGATGAACGTCGTGGCGTTCTTCGTGCAGATGTTCTCCGCCGGCAGCGGCCGCCCGCGAGCGGGCGAGATCTACGAGAAGGGCGTCCTCTTCGGCCCCTACGTCGACGACGGCGAGTGGTGGCGGCTGGTGACCAGCGGCTTCCTGCACGCCGACCCGATCCACCTGCTGCTGAACTTGGTGATCCTGTTCCTGCTCGGGCAGAACCTCGAGCCGGCGATGGGGCACGTGAAGTTCGCGTTCCTCTACGGCGCGTCGCTGCTGGCCGGGTCGTTCGGCGCGCTGCTGCTCTCGCCGGAGGCCGCGACGATCGGCGCGTCGGGCGCCGTCTACGGCCTCATGGGCGCGATCGTCGTCCACCTGCGCGACCGCGGCATCCCGCTGATGCAGACGTTCGTCGGGCCGCTGCTGCTCATCAGCGTGCTGTGGAACTTCACGCGCGAGGGGATCTCGGTCGGCGGCCACTTCGGTGGGCTCGCCGGCGGCGCGCTCGCGGCGCTGCTGATGCTCTACGCCGACCGCCGGCGCTCGACGCCGCTCGCCATCGCCGCGTGCGTCGCGGTCGCGGCGGTCTCGGTCGCCGGCGCGATCGTCGCCGCGGGCACCACCAGCCTGTACGGCTAGGCCAGCGACTCGTACAGCGCGGACGTCGCGTCGAGCAGCCGCTCGGGCGCGAAGCGCTCGACGACGTCGTCCGCCGCCGCGGCGCCGAGCCGCGCCGCGGTCGCGCGGTCGAGCCCGCCCAGCGCGGCCGCGAGCGCCGCGGGGTCGCCGGGCTCGACGAGGAGCCCCGTCTCGCCGTCGCGGACGATCTCGGTCAGCCCGCCGTGCGCCGCGGCCACGACGCACCTCCCCGCGGCGGCGGCCTCGAGCGCCGCGTTCGGGAGCGGGTCGGGATGGGTGGAGGGGACGACGACGGCGTCGGCCGCGCCGAGGATGACGTCGAGGTCGTCGCGGAAGCCGAGCAGCCGGACGCGCCCGCCCACGCCCAGCCGGCCCGACAGCTCGCGCAGCTCGCGCTCGCGCCGCTCCTCGCCCGGCCACGCCGCGCCGCAGACGAGCGCGACGATGTCCGCGGCCGGCTCCTCGGCCAGCGCCCGGATGAGGACGTCCTGCCCCTTCCAGACCGAGATGCGCCCCAGCACCGCACAGACCACCACGTCGCCGGGCAGGCCGAGCGCGGCGCGCGCCGCCGCGCGGTCCATCGGCCGCACGTCGAAGGCGAGCCCGTCGTGGAGCACCTGCGCCTGCGGGGCACCGTCGAACTGGTCGGCCGCCG
>DASVRH010000463.1:0-11551 GCA_036388715.1 Solirubrobacteraceae bacterium
CCGTGCGGCGCTGGCGCTCGCGGAACGCCTCGGACAGCGCGATCCTGAAGGTGATCGCCTTGCCCGCGATGACGTGCATCAGCGGCCCGCCCTGCTGGCCGGGGAACACCGCGGAGTTGATCTTCTTCGCGTGCTCCTCGCGGCACAGGATCATCCCGCCGCGCGCGCCGCCCAGCGTCTTGTGGATCGTCGTGGTCACGACGTCGGCGTACGGGACGGGGCTCGGGTGCAGCCCGGCGGCGACGAGGCCGGCGAAGTGGGCCATGTCGACCATGAGCAGCGCGCCGACCGCGTCGGCGATCTCCCGGAACCGCTCGAAGTCGAGGACGCGCGGATACGCCGACCAGCCGGCGAGGATCATCTTCGGGCGCTGCTCGCGGGCGATCCGCTCCACGTCGTCCATGTGCAGCAGCGAGTCCTCGCGGCGCACCTCGTACGGGACGATGTCGTACAGGCGCCCCGACACGTTGATCTTCATGCCGTGGGTCAGGTGGCCGCCGTGGGCCAGCGAGAGTCCCATGAGCTTGTCGCCGGGCTGGAGGAGCGCGTGGTAGACGGCGCCGTTCGCCTGCGCGCCCGCGTGCGGCTGGACGTTCGCGTGCTCGGCCCCGAACAGCGCCTTCGCGCGGTCGATCGCGAGCTGCTCGGCGACGTCGACGTGCTCGCAGCCGCCGTAGTAGCGCTTCCCGGGAGACCCCTCGGCGTACTTGTTCGTCAGCACGCTGCCCTGCGCCTCGAGGATCGCCTGCGGGACGAAGTTCTCGGACGCGATCATCTCGAGCGTCCGCTGCTGGCGCTCGAGCTCGTGGTCGAGGACGGCGGCGATCTCTGGGTCCACCTCGCTGAGCGGGCGGTTGAAGAAGTCCGGCGGCAGGTCGGTCATGTGCGCTCCCTCGGCGATGCGCTGACGGTATCAACCGCTTCCTTCAGAATCGCTGCGCACGGGCGATCTAGTGGGCCATGGCCCTTCGGAAGTCGCTGCTCCCCGCTGCCGCCGCGCTCGCGCTGCTCGCGCTGCCCGCCACGGCGAGCGCGACCGCGCCCTGGGCGTGCCTCGACCTGCCCGACGGCTTCATGACCCCGGTCGTCGGCGTCCCGCACGACATCTCCGCCACGTGCAGCTTCGACGGCGACGGCCACGACCTCGTCCTCTACGAGTGGGACCTCGACGGCGACGGCACGTACGAGACGAGCACGGGCGGCGATTCGGAGGTCACGCACACGTGGACCGACCGCGCCGCCACCCTCGACGCGACGATCGACGTCGGCGTCCGCGTCACCGACGCGGCGGGCGAGAGCGGCGAGTGGTCCGAGCCGCTGCGCCTGACCGACGAGATCAACAGCTGGTTCACCTTCGACGTGCCGCTGGTCAACCCGGGCGACGAGGTGGCGCTGGCCGCCTACATCCGCCCCTACGAGGTCGACGGGCGCACCTGGACCTACGAGTGGGACCTCGACGGCGACGGCACGTACGAGCACTCCTCCGGGATGCTCCCCGACGCGATCTTCGTCGCTCCCGAGGCGATCGGCCCGCGCGCCGTCGGCCTGAAGGTGACCAACGACCTCGGCGCCGAGTCGGTCGTGCGCCGCGAGATCGAGGTCCTCCCGCGGCACCCCAGCCGCGACCAGATCGTCTACGACGCGCCGACGAACATGCTCGACGCGCCCGTGCCGTCCGACACCCCGCCGCCCGCGCCGGCCCCGCTCGTGCCGGCCGGCACGACGGAGCTCGCTCCGCTGCCCGACCAGCCCAGGAAGGTGCGGCGCCCGAAGCTCAAGCGCATCGACGCCGACAAGTACGGCATGCGCCTGCACTACGTGCGGGGCCCGAAGTGGTCGCGCTACCGCGTCACCGTCAGCATCCCGGCCAAGCTCGCGGCCTCCTACGGCCTGCCCCGCCGCCGGGTCGTCTTCGCGCGCGGCACGCTCGTCTTCAACGCTCGCGGCGTCGGCCGCACCGCGAAGATGCGCTGGACGAAGGGCGCCTACGACGTCTTCCGCCGCGTCCGCCAGAGCACGCTCTACATCCGCGGCAAGCGGATCGCGTAGCGCCGCCTAGTCGGCGGACGCGTCGCCGAGCGCCTTCTGCAGGTCGCGCGCGATGTCGAAGTGGTCGGTGAGCTGCGTCATCTGAAGCACGCGCTGGATCGCCCGCCCGCCGCGCACGAGCACGAGCTTCCAGCCGCCGCGGCGCGCCCGCCGCTGGGCCGAGACGAGCCGGGCCAGGCCGGCGGAGTCGAGCATCGTCAGCCCGCGCAGGTCGACGACGATCAGCCGCGGGTGGGCCTGCTCGATCGCGAGCAGCCGCCGGTCGAGCGCGTAGGCGCTGGCCAGGTCGAGCTCGCCCTCGAGCGTCACTCGCGTGACGCCCGGGCGCACCTCTTCGTCTGTCACCTCGAACGCCACCAGGATCCCCCTGGCGACGACCCTACCTTTTCGGCGGCCTACAGCCTGCGCGACGTCAGCACCGAGCGGATCGCCTTCCCGCCCCCGATCGGCCTGACGGTGAGGATGAACCGGTAGTCGCCGCGCGGCAGGCCGCGGGGCTGGAGCTTCACGCGGTACGTGATGTCCGCGCGCCGCACCTTCATCCTCTGCCGGGCGACGACGCGCTTGCCGCGCTTGATCACGAGGCCGGCGCGAGCCCTCCGCGTGACGCGGTAGGACGCCGCGATGCCCTTGCGGCCGGGGCCGCCGAAGACGGGCCGCAGCAGCTTGTAGGAGGTCAGCAGCGAGCAGCTGTCCTTGCGGTAGTGCGGCGGGCGCTTGAGCCAGCGGCCGCCCTTGCGCCGCAGCGTGACGCGGCGGTAGTCGGCCTTGGCGGCGCCGAGGTTCATCCGCAGGCGGACGAAGTAGTAGCCGTCCGTCACCTTGCGGCCCTTGCGCGCCTTGCGGTCGTTCCACGTGAACGACTTGAACTGGCCGCGGAACCGGGCCACGAGGCGCTCCTGCACGACCCGGCGGCGCTTCGAGGTCTGGAAGACGTCGACCGTGATCGGCGCGCGCACGCGGCGCTGGAAGCCGATCCGCAGCTTCCGCTTGCCGCTCCCGCGCACGGCGACCTTGCGGAAGCCGCGGCTCGACGCGGTGCAGGCGATCGGGCCGCCGCCCGCGGCCGCGTCGCCGCCGCCCGCGACGCCGGGGCCCTCGCCGCCGTCGCGCTGGATCGGCCGCGCGGGCCACTCGAGCGCGTTGCGCAGCAGCAGGTGGCCCGTGTAGGTCAGCGAGTACGGCTCGATGCCGAAGTCGTGGTCGAACTCCTGCGAGGGCTGGGGCAGGACCGAGCCGATGAAGCGGACCCGGCCCTCGCCGACGACCGCCTCGCCGACGGTGGTCCGGTCGAGCTGCGGCGTCGGCCCGCGCGGCGGGCCCTCGGCCGCCACCGCGGCCGTCTTCGCCCCCGGGTTGACCTCGTAGGCCTTGCGGTCGATCTCCCAGACCGGCGAGGCCTCGTCGTCGCCGCCGCCCGGGTACTCGTTGACGGAGAAGCCCAGCGGCGTCGGCTCGTAGGTCTGCCGGCGCAGGCCCTCGCCGAAGCGCGCGCCCTGCACGCGCACGTCGTAGGGGCGCAGCGCGAGCGGATGCGTGATGTCGGCCGGCTGGTCGGCGCCGTCCTGGAGCTGGAAGGAGATCTGCGGCACGTACATGAGCCGGCTCTTGATCTTCTTCGCGTCGAGGTCGACGTACTCGGGCAGCAGCTTCACCGCGCTGTCGGTGAGCACGAGGTTGCCGCCGTCGCGCACCCAGCCCTGGAGCTTGTCGAGGAACGCGTCACGCCCCGGCTGAAGGTCGGACAGGACGATGGAGGTGAAGCTGTCCAGGTTCTTCGTCCCCTCGGCGATCGCCTTGGGGTCGATGCGCCGGAACTTCGCGTCGGGGTCGTCGATGTTCTTGTTGAGGTCCTCGAACAGGTCGGTGTTCGCGACGTCGTAGCCCGCCAGCGACGGCGGGTTGAACCCCGCGGTGTCGCGGCTGAGCGTCGCCGGCCCCGAGGTGAACTCGACGTTCATCGCGGCGCCCGCGTCGACGAGGCTCGGCGGCGTCGAGGAGAGCACCGCGCGCCACTCGACGTCCTTGCCGCCCTCGCTCTTGGTCTGCGGGCGGTTGACGGCGACGGTCAGGCCGCCCTGCGCGTAGCCGGGCGACTGGTTGTAGTCCTCGGCGACGGTCACCCATTCGCCCTCGTCCGCGACGCCCGGGTGGTCGTCGCAGTGCAGGCACTGCACGGCCAGCGTGGTGACGGCGCCGCCGTCGCTGATGCCCTGCGCGTTGAGCTTCGTGATGTCCACGCGCAGGCCGCCGCTGAAGATGTTCTTGCCGGCGTCGGGCGAGCCGTCGGCCGGCTGCGGGCCGGACTTGACGGCGAACGGGAACACGATCTCGCCGGGGCTGCTCGCGCCCGGGTCGGCGTTCTGGCCGGTGATGTTCGCCTGGGTCACCGTGCCGCGCGGCGGGTCGGGCTGGAGGTTCTGCTCCGGGCGCGTCTTGCGGGTGTTCCCGACGTAGCCCTTCAGGCCGGGCGCCGTGTACTTCTGCTCCGGCGGGTTGAGCATCGACGCGATCTGCGCGTAGATGAGCGCCTTGTTGCCGTCGACGTGCAGCTGCTCGCCCTGCGGCTCGAAGACGATGTTGCGGTCGAGGTGGCTGAAGGCCATCTCGTTGTCGAGCCCGTCCGCGTTCAGGCCGAGCGGCGAGTCCATCCAGTCGCCGAGCGAGCCGGTGACCGTGTAGTCGATCGTGTCGAACACGGTTCCCCACGTCTGGCCGTAGATCTTCTGGCACGCCTCGGCGGCCACGGCGTCGACGCAGCCGTTCTCGCTCTTCGGCGTGTCGTTGGGAACGATCAGCGGCGACCACGCGAGCGCCTTCTCGCTGACGAGGTGGATGTTCTTCGCCGTCTCGCGGATGCGCGTGTCCTTCGCCCAGTCGTGGCGGCCGTGGCCGATCAGGGTGAACGACAGGGCGTCGGCGGTGAGCATCCCGTGCAGGTCGACGCCGGCGTCGACGTGCTGCTTGCCGTCGATCTCCTGGAGCGCCTTGCCCAGCGACTGCGTCTCGGGCTCCGAGCCGGTCGAGTACGGGCGGAAGGTGAAGCCGACGTCGGGCCAGTCGCGGTTGAGGTCGACGCCGTTGCCGTTGTAGCGCTGGAAGAAGACGCCGCCGCTCGACACGCTGCCGCGCCGCCAGCCGTCCGGGTTCGGGTAGGTGAAGTAGACGATCGTCTTCTTCAGCACGTCGTCGAACGTGGGTGCGTTGGGGAGCGTGCCCTCGGGGACGATCGGCTGGTTCTGGCGGCCGGTCGACCAGGCGGTGACGAGGTCCTCCATCGCCCGCGTGCCGCCCTCGACGCCCGCGCGCTCGATGCCGTGGATCGACAGCGACGTGACGTACTTCTTCTTCTGGTCGTCGGGGACCGTCTCGTCGGTGACGCGCAGGACGAACAGGTCGGACTTCATGCGGCCGCGGTCCGTCGTGGGCAGGCCCACCGACTTGAACTCGGTGCGCGGCGTGAACTCGAAGCTCGGCAGGTTGTTGCCCCCGAACGCGCCGGCGGGATCGCCCGCCGGGGGCTCGTCGGTGTCGTTGGCGCCGTCGCGGCCGTCGAGGGGCCAGACCTCGAGGTAGCGCTGCCACTCGGGCTTGGAGTTCATGAACCTCAGCGCGCGGACGAACTCGTCGACGCCGATGAACTGCGCCGCGGGGACGTTCCCCTGGGCGTTGGGCGAGCAGACGCCGACGCCGGGCTGGCAGCCGGCGAGCGGGTCCGGGAAGACCCGGCCGAGGACGTCGTACTGCTCCTGGCTCTCGGCGACGGGGGAGGCGAGAGCGGAGGTGGCGGGGAGCGCGGTCGCGACAAGGGCGAGCGCGAGAAGGGCGAATCGGCGCATACGCACGCCAGCCTTCCACTCGCGTTTGGCCCATGCGCCGGTTACCGGAGTCTTCGGCCCACCTCGTCGCGCGAGGCCGCTCCCTCGCGCACGATCGCCCAGTCGCGGGTCGCCTCGTAGCCGCGCAGGTCGACGACGGTGGAGGGCGTCCCGGGCAGCTCGCCGCCGTCGAGGACGAGGTCGACGCCGCGGCGGATCGCCTCGGGCACGTCCTCGACCGTGCGCGCGTCCGGGCCGCCGGCGGCGTTCGCGCTCGACTGGAGGACCGGCCAGCTCATCCCGGCGAGGCCCTCCACCTCGGGGACCCTGACCCCGATCGTCGTGGGGTCCGGTCCGCAGGCGAGCGGGAAGCGCCGCGACGGGTTCGGGAGCAGGAGGGTGTAGGGCCCGGGGAGGAGCCGCTCGAGCGCGTCTCGCGTCGCCTCGCCCAGCTCGGGGAGCGCGGCGAGGGCGAGGTCGCGGCGGAAGAACATCACCGCCGCCGGCTTGTCGGGGCGCCGGCCCTTCAGGCTGTACAGCCGGTCGACGGCGTCGTCGAGGTCGGGGTCGCAGGCCAGGCCGTAGACGGTGTCGGCGGGGAACAGGGCGACGCCGCCGACGGAGACGCAGCGGGCGAAGGTCTCGGCGTCGCGCTCGGTCAGCACCGGCCGATCACCACGCGCTCGATCCCGGCGAGGTCGGGCCGCTTCGCAACCGTGGTGAACCCCGCGTCGCGCATCAGCGCGGCGACGGCGTCGGCCTGGCCGTGGCCGACCTCGATCGCGACGGTCGGCGCGCCCGCGGCCCGTCTGACGAGCCGCCTGACGACCTCGAGGCCGTCGGGGCCGGCGAAGAGCGCCGCGCCCGGCTCGTGGGCGAGCTCGGGCGGAAGGCTCGCGCCCTCCTCGACGTACGGCGGGTTGGAGAGGACGGCGTCGAACACGCCCCCGAACAAGTCCTCCTCCCTCCACTGCACCGCCAGCCCGAGCCGCTCGCCGTTGGACCGCGCGACGGCAAGCGCGTCGGGGCTGACGTCGGTCCCGGTGACCCGGAGGTCCGGCCGCTCGTGCTTGACCGCCAGCGCGACCGCGCCGCTCCCCGTCCCCACGTCCACCACGCGCGCGCCGTCGGGCAGCTCGAGCGCGGCCTCCACCAGCAGCTCGGTCTCCGGCCGCGGGACGAGCACGCGGGGGTCGACCTCCAGCTCGATGTGGCGGAAGCCCTTGCGCCCGACGATGTAGGCGACCGGCTCGCGGTCTCTGGCCCGGCGCCGGATCGCGTCCTGGAACGCGCGCACCGCGGGCCCCGCGACCGTCATGTCGCGGTCGATCACGAGGCGCGCGCGGTCGACGTCGAGGACGTGGGCCAGCAGGACCTCGGCGTCGAGCCTCGGCGTGTCGACGCCCGCGGCGCGGAGGGCGACGAGCGCGGAGTCAAGCGCGTCCGCGACCCGGACGCCCGCCCTCGCGCCGCCGCGCGCCTCGCCGGCCCCTGCGGCCGGCCCGGTCACGCCGCGGTCGCCTGCGCCTCGAGCTTGCGCCGCTTCTCGTCCGACTGCAGCGCGCTCGAGAACTCGTCCAGCTCGCCCTCCAGCACCTGCTCGAGGTTGTGCTGGGTGAGCTTGATCCGGTGGTCGGTGACACGGCGCTCGCCGTAGTTGTAGGTCCGGATCTTCTCGGCCCGCTCGCCGGTGCCGACCTGGGCCTTGCGATCGGCGGACAGGGCAGCCTGCTGCTCGGCCAGCGCGGCCTCGTAGAGGCGCGCGCGGAGGACGCGCATGGCCTTGTCGCGGTTCTGCAGCTGCGACTTCTCGTCCTGCATCGAGACGACGATGCCCGAGGGCTTGTGGGTGATGCGGACGGCCGAGTCCGTCGTGTTGACCGACTGACCGCCCGGGCCCGACGAGCGGTAGACGTCGATCTGCAGGTCGTTGGGGTCGACGTGGATGTCGACGTCCTCGGCCTCGGGCAGCACGGCCACGGTCGCGGTCGAGGTGTGGATGCGGCCCTGCGACTCGGTCACCGGGATGCGCTGCACGCGGTGGGTCCCGCCCTCGAACTTGAAGATCGAATAGGCCGCGTCGCCCTTGATGCCGAACGTGTACGAGCCCTCGGAGGTCTCGAGCGGCTCGGTCTTGTAGCCCAGGCGCTCGGCGTACTTGGTGAGCATCCGGTAGACGTCGCCGGCCCAGATCGCCGCCTCGTCGCCGCCGGCGCCGCCGCGGATCTCGACGATCACGTTCTTGTCGTCGTTGGGGTCGCGCTCGACCATGGCGAGCCGGATCTCCTCGTCGAGCTCCTCCAGGCGCTTGCGCGCCGCCGCGACCTCCTCGCGCATCTCGGCGTCGTCGCCGCCCTCGGCGATCAGCTCCTGCGCTCCGTCGAGGTCGGACTTCGCCAGGCGCCACTCGGTCGCCAGCTTCGCCGCGGGCTCGAGCTGGCGGTAGGTGCGGCCGACCTCGGCGTAGCGCTCACGGTCCCCGATCACCGCGGGGTCGCTCATCTGGCGCTCCGCGTCGGCGAAGCGGGCCTCGATCTGCTCGACGAGCTGCTCGATCATCGTCACGCGAGGGTACCGGCGCGCCCACCCGCCGAACGCCCGCGGCGCCCCAACCGCGATCCTTCGCGGCCGTGCTCGCGATCGTCCTCGCCCTCGGCACGTCGGTCGCGTACGGCGTCTCCAACTTCTTCGGGCCGCTGCTCGGCCGCAGCCACCCGCAGGCGGCGGTCCTCCTCGCCGGCCAGCTCGCGGCGCTCGTCGGCGCCGTCGTCCTCGTCGTGGCGGTCGCCGACCCGCTCCCGCCCGGCCACGGCATCGCGCTCGGCCTGCTCGCCGGCGTGGGCAACATCGCCGGCCTCGCCACCTTCTACCGCGCCGCCGAGCTCGGCCCGATCTCGATCGCCGCGGCCATCGGCGCGACCGGCACGACGCTCCCGGTCGTCTACGGCCTGGCGAGCGGCGAGGCGCTCCAGCTCAACGAGGCCGCCGGCATCGTCCTCGCGATCGCGGGCGCCGTCCTCGCGTCGCAGCGCGGCGACCCGGTCGTCATCCCGCCGGTCGCCGCGGCCTGGGCGGTCCTCTCTGCGTTCGGCTTCGGAGGCTTCCTGATCGCGCTCCCCGAGGCCGTCGACGAGGGCGGCACCGCCTGGGCGCTCCTCGACGCCCGCGTCGCCGTCGTCGTCCTCCTCGTCGCGGGAGCGCTCGTCCTCCGCGCGCCGATGAAGGCCGCACCCGCCGCGCTGCCCAAGCTCGCCGTCCCCGGCCTGCTCCTCCTCGCCGGCACGCTCATGTACGCCGAGGCGACGCAGCGGGGCCTGCTCAGCGTCGTCTCCGTCCTCGCCTCCCTCGCCACCGTCGTGACGGTCACGCTGTCCTACTTCATCCTCGGCGAGCGCCTCAACGCCGTGCAGCGCACCGGCGTCGCGAGCGCGACCCTCGGCGTCGTCCTGCTCGCGCTCTAGCGCTCGTAGCGCACGTAGAGCAGGCCGCCGTCGAGCGGCCGCGCCTCCACGAAGGTGAACTCGGCGCGCACCTCCGGGAAGAACCGCTTGCCGCCGCCGACGACGACGGGGCTGACCCACATCGCGACCTCGTCGACCAGGTCGAACAGCGACGCGGCCAGTTCCGCTCCCCCGAGGTCGAGGTGCCCGCCGGGTCGCTCCTTGAGCCGCTCGACCTCGTCATGCGCGTCGGCGCTGCGGACCAGGCGCACGCCGTCCGGCACGGTCTCGAGCGTGTCGGAGAAGACGATGCGCGGCGTCTCGACATAGGCGCGCGCGAACTCCGCCTCGACGTCGGGGACCTCGTCCTGCCGCCCGGCCACGTCGGTCCAGTACGGCTCCATCAGCTCGAACATGCGGCGGCCGTAGAGCAGCGCCTGCGCCTCCCGCGCCTGCTCGTTCGCGATGCGGTGCATGTCCTCGCCCGGGACGGAGGCGATGTTCCCGTCGGGGTCCTCGATGTAGCCGTCGAGCGACACGCCCAGCGAGTAGACGAGCCTAGCCATCAGCCGATCCGCTCGGCGATCCGCACCACGACCTCGTCGCCGGCCTCCTTGCCGATCGCCTTCCGGACGCCGGCCTTCACCGGCAGCATGTGCGAGCCGTCGCCGAGCGCCATGAACGAGCTCGTGAACGGCTCGTCGTCGATCGTGCCGCGGACCTTCACCAGCCCGCGCGTCCCAAAGAAGTCGGCCGAGCCGTCCATCTTCACGTAGGTCCACGCGCCCTTGTTCTCGCCGCTCTTGCGGAGGGTCGCCTCGAATTGGGTGAGCATGTCCGTAGGACTGTCGCGAACCCTGGAACTCATCGCCGAGCCGCGATCAATCCTCCCGCGTTGCCTTACTTGACGCATCGCTGAAGACGACCGTCTCCCAGTCGATCTTGCGGCCTGACTCCCCGGCCGTCGCGATGACCTGGTGGAGCGCGCGACGTATAACGCGCTCCGCCTCGCGAGCGAAGTAAGGCAAGTCGTGGACATCCTCGCCCAGGCGCAGGTCCCGATGCGAAGGCCTCCCACCGTGCACGATCGCACTGCGGAGGTCGTAGAGCTTGCGCACCAGGTCGTATGTCGCGCGACGCCTGTCGGGTTCGCTCTCGAGGTAGAACGCTGCTCGAAGGGCGAGCCGGTAGCGCATCTCCCCTTTTTCGCGTGCGCTTCCGGCGTCGCCGAGGAAAAGCGATTCTGCTGCAATGATCAGATCGACCAGCGCATCGTCAACCCGCTCGCGGTCGGCGGCGTAGCTGAACCGGCGACAAGCGCTGTCGACGACATCGTCTCTACGGACCCGTTCCAGCCGTTTTACGAAGGGAGGAATGCGATCCGCATCGGACTCGCTGAGGAGGTACTCCGAGCCGTAACTGGGCCTCACCCGGCCGGGGATGCTCACAAATGACCAACCGCCGCTGACCGGCCAGTTTCTCCCATAGCTCAGCACACTGGGAGCCGATATCGCGCCCTCCTTGTACACATGCAGCGCTTCCAGTGCTCGCTCGAGCCGTCCACCGGCGAGCGCTTCCTCGTGTCTCGCCGAAGCTCGTTCCTCCTCGCGTGGTTTACCGCCCACGTCCTTGCGGATCTTGAAGCGCGTCGTCAAGCCCACCTGCGTCCGTGGCCACTCTTCGTCGACCGTAGAGACCAGCGTCTGGACTATGCCGCTGTGCAGACACCGGGACATCTCGTCGTCCGTGAGCGGTTCGACCCTGACCTGCGGGATGAAGTCGAACCCGGAGCCCGCGTACTTCACGCCGTGTAATGGGGCAATCGAAACGAACTCGAAGCTGTCGCAGTACAGCCCCTCGACGAACTCTTGGGTCGCCCGCGCCACAGCCGGTTCGAAGTCGAGACCGAGAGCTACGTGGGCGCACGCCTGCGCCACGGGCTGCGCGCACAATTCCTCGATCGTCAGCTGTCTCCAGCTACCAGGGATGCCGACCAGCAACCCAATCTGCGGCGCGGCTCGTTCGTCGGCGCGGAGAGCGGTCATAAAGCGACCACAGGCCGGGAGGGACGTGATGCGCTCACCCAGAGCGTCGAAGCGCGCGCGGGCGAGCGCAAACGGGTCACCTCGGCGCACGAATACGTCGCCGCTCTTCCTCACCCAGTACGCCGACGGCACGGCTGTCGGCTCGTCGTGAGCGAGAACCTTTGGCGCGGCGGCCCTGACGTAAGCGGAGGTGGAGTCG
>DASVRH010000464.1:0-18356 GCA_036388715.1 Solirubrobacteraceae bacterium
CGGCCGTTCGCGCCGTCGGAGCGCGAGCTCTTCCACGACCTCGCCGCGCAGGCGGGCGTGTCGATCGAGAACGTGGAGCTGCACGAGACGGTCCAGCGCCAGGCGGTCACCGACGAGCTGACCGGGCTGTCGAACCACCGCCGCTTCCAGGAGGCCCTGGCCTCCGAGCTCGAGCGCGCGCGGCGCTTCGACACCGGCATCGGCCTGGTGATGCTCGACGTCGACAACTTCAAGCAGGTCAACGACACCCACGGGCACCAGGCGGGCGACCTCGTCCTGCGCGAGGTCGCGCGCGTGCTGCGGACCGAGTCGCGCGAGGTCGACGAGCCGGCCCGCTACGGCGGCGAGGAGCTCGCGGTGATCCTGCCCGCGGCCGACCTCGAGGGCGCCTACGGCCTGGCCGAGCGCGTGCGGGCGGGGATCGAGGCGCTCGCGATCCCCGTCGCCGGTGACGGGCCGCTGCGCGTGACGGCGAGCTTCGGCGTCGCCGCGCTGCCGGAGAGCGCGGGCGACCAGGGGTCGCTGATCGCGGCGGCGGACGCCGCGCTGTACGCGGCGAAGCGGGCGGGCAAGAACCGGACCATCCGCGCGGAGGCCCAGAGCGCCCGCCCGTCCGGGTAACCTCTGGGCGATGGGATTGCTCGACGACGCGATCCGCGAGCACCTGGAGCTCAAGCGGCGCCGGGGCGCGGATCCCGCCGAGGTGGAGAAGCAGGAGCGCGAGGCGCTGGGGCCGATCGGCGCCCTGCAGGAGCCCGCTGCGCCCGCGCTGCCGGTGCAGGACGAGCCGCTCGACGACGACCCGCTCGAGGACGACGCCATCGGCTACGACGACGGCCGCGTGCCGCTCGACGACGAGCGCGACGCGCTGGCCGGCCACGACGCCTACGACGACGACCCCGACCCGTTCGAGGACGCGCACACCGCGCTCCACGACGATCCCCTGCCGCCCGAGCCGCGGGCGCCCGCGGGCGCCGTCCGCGCCGACTTCGACGACCCGCCCGCGCGAGACTCCGAGCCGCCGCCGCGCGAGAATCCGCTGCCCCGCGCGGATCCGCCGCCCGCCGTGTCCCAGCCGACCGAGCAGTACTCCGTCGACGACCTCGAGGAGCTGCGGCGCGAGGACGAGGGCGAGCCCGACCGGCCGGAGGGCGAGGGCGAGGACGTGCTCGACGAGACGCCGGACTTCCTCCAGGAGGCGCCCGAGCACGACCGCCTCTGGTTCGAGCAGCGCCCGCCGCGCGACTTCGACTTCTGAGCACGCACCCGCTCACCTGGCTCGACGTCTTCACGGCCGAGCCGCTGAGCGGCAACCAGCTCGCGGTCGTCCACGACGCCGACGGCGTGAGCGACGAGACGATGCTCGCCTTCGCCCGCGAGACGCGGCTGAGCGAGACCTCGTTCGTCCAGTCACCGCAGGCCGAGGGCGCGGACTACCGCAACCGGATCTGGATGGTCACCCGCGAGGCGCCGTTCGCCGGGCACCCGTCGCTCGGCGTGGCGGTCGCGGTCGCGGTGGCGCGCGGCGAGGCCGAGGCCTCCTACGTCCAGCAGACGCCGGCGGGGCTCCAGCGCTGCGACGTGACGCTCACCGGCGAGCGGTCCGCGCGCGCGTCGATGCTCCAGGAGCCGGCCTCCTTCGGCCCGGAGCTCGACCCCGAGCGCGTCTTCGGCGCGCTCGGGATCCCGCGCGCGTTCGCCGACCCGGACCTTCCGCCGCGGAACGTCGCCACCGGCGCGCAGCAGATCCTCGTGCCGGTCGTCGCGGACGGGTTGGCGGCGTTGCGGCCGAAGCTCGACGAGTGCCGCGCGCTGATCGAGGAGTTCGACGCGCTGACGATCTACGTCGCCGCCGTCGACGGCGAGGACGCCCGCGCGCGGTCGGTCTACCTCGACAGCGGCGGGTTGGGCGAGGACCCCGCGACGGGGTCGGCCGCGGGCCCGCTCCTGGCCTACCTGCGCGTGCGCCGCGGTGCGGAGCGCCTGCGCGTGGAGCAGGGCATCGAGATGGGGCGCCCGAGCGTGCTCGACTGCGCGGTCGAGCGCGATCGGGTGCGCGTGGGCGGCGACGTGGTCGTCGTCGCGCGCGGCACCGTCTCGCTCTGAGTGGACATCCGTCCGACTCCGGGCGCGCGGCGGTCAAACCGTGCCCCTACGCAGCCGATTCGCCCTTCGACGGACGCGTGACCGGCGTTGGGGAACAGCCCGTCACGCGACTTGCCACCCGGAGGGCAAGGACGCATCGCGAGAGCGCCTCGTGGCTTCGGCCCGGGGCGCTCTTCGCGGTTCTCTACACGTACCCGCGCGTCTTCGCCGCTTCGACGACCCGCTCGATCCCCAGCTCGTAGGCCGCGGTGCGCAGGGGCACCTCGTCCTCCTCCGCCCGCTGCGTGACCTCGCGGTAGGCGCGGCGCATGATGGTGCCGAGCTTGTCGTTGACCTCGCGCTCGTCCCAGCGGAAGTGCTGGAGGTTCTGGACCCACTCGAAGTACGAGACGACGACCCCGCCGGCGTTGGCGAGCACGTCGGGGATGACGAGCACGTCGCGCTCGGCGAGGATCTCGTCGGCCTTCGGCGTCGTCGGGCTGTTCGCGCCCTCGATGACGCACTTCGTGTTGAGCATCTCGGCGTTGTCGGCGTGGAGCATCCCGCCGAGCGCCGCCGGGATGAAGACCTCGCACTCCGTCTCGAGGAACTCCTCCGGCGAGATCTGGTCGGCCTTGTCGTAGTCGCCGACCTCGCCGCCGTCGTCGACGTGCTCGCGCAGCGCGTCGCAGTCGATCCCCTCGTCGGAACGGATCGCCCCGGTGTGGTCGGAGATGGCGACGATCTTGCAGCCCAGGTGCTGGAGGATCCGCGCCGCCCAGCTCCCCACGTTGCCGAAGCCCTGGATGGCGACGCGCGTCTCGGGCGGGGTCAGGCCGAGGCGCGGCATGGCCTCGCGGTAGCAGTAGACGAGCCCGCGGCCGGTCGCGGCCTCCCGGCCGTACGAGCCGCCGAGCGGGATCGGCTTGCCGGTGACGCAGGCCGGCGTGTGCCCGTGGAGCTTGCCGTACTCGTCCATCATCCAGGCCATGACCTGGGCGTTCGTGTTGACGTCCGGGGCGGGGATGTCGCGCGTCGGCCCGATGACGCGGTCGATCTTGTCCATGAACGAGCGGGTGAGCTTCTCGAGCTCGTCGCGCTCGAGGTCGGGCGCCGGGACGTTGATGCCGCCCTTCGCGCCGCCGTAGGGCACGCCGACGATGGCGGTCTTCCAGCTCATCAGCGCGGCGAGCGCGCGGACCTCGTCCAGGTCGACCTCGGGGTGGTAGCGGATGCCGCCCTTGTACGGGCCGCGGGCGCCGTTGTGCTGGACGCGGAAGCCGCTGAAGACGTGGATCTTGCCGTCGGAGAGCTTGATCGGCAGCTGGACCTGGACCTCGCGGTACGACGTGCGCACCACCGCGGCGAGGTCGTCGTCGAGCCCGAGGCGCTCCTTGGCGACGTCGAACCAGTGGTTGGCAATCTCGAGGTTCGAGACCTCCGCCGGCTTCGTCGCGGCGCTGACCTTGGTGCTGTCGGCCCCGCCGTCGCCGTTCTCGTCGCCGCGGTTCTGCTTCCGCGGGGACTTGTCGGTCTCCCCCTTGGTTGCCACGCGCGGAACACTTGCACGTATGAAGCCGATCGTCGCCACCATCACCATCGACCGCCCGCGGCAGGAGCTCTACGACCTGATCGAGGACCTCCGCAACCACGAGGCGTGGACCGACCACATGCTCGTCGAGTGGAGCGGCACGCCGGAGCGCGTCCGCGTGAAGTCCGCCCTCCCCGGCCCCGCCGACTGGCTCGACATCCAGACGCTCTCGGTCGAGCCTCCCTCGCGGACCGTGGAGCGGACCACCGGAGCGAAGGGCAAGCGGACCTCCCTCGGCACCTACCTCCTCGAGGAGCTCTCCCCGAGTTCGACGCGAGTCGAGTTCCAGCTCCAGATGGAGACGATGCCCCGCCACGAGCGCCTCCTCTTCCCCGTCCTCCGCCCGTGGCTGCAGCGCGGCAACGACAGGGCGATGAAGCGGCTCAAGGAGCACGCCGAGTCGCGGTGATGGAGCCAGCCGGGATCGAACCGGCGACCTCCTGCTTGCAAAGCAGGCGCTCTCCCAGCTGAGCTATGGCCCCGTCGTCGCGAGTGTAGAGCGCGGCTGCTACGTCTCGACGGCCGTGGCGGCCGAGGCCTCCTGCTCCGGCGCGGCGCCGCCCGGGACCGCTCCGCGCAGCAGTTCGCCGGCGACGCGGTCGGTGGCCGCTCCCGCTCCTCCGAGCAGGCGGCGCGACAGTTGCGCTCGGCGGAAGAAGAGCGGGGCGTCGTGCTCCCACGTCGCGCCGATGCCGCCGTGCACGCTGATGTTCGCGCGCGCCGCGTAGTCGAGCGCCTCCGACGCGGCGCTGCGCGCGGCCGACGCCGCGACCGCGAACTCCTCCGGCCCGGACGCGTGCGCCCAGCCGGCGTAGTAGAGGAGCGACTTGGCGTTCTCGCCGCGGCGCATCACCTCGACGAGCGAGTGCTTGACCGCCTGGTAGGAGCCGATGGCGCGGCCGAAGGTGAACCGCTCCTTCGCGTACTCGAGCGCCATCTCCCGGCACGCCTCGACGGCGCCCACCGACTCGGCGGCGAGCAGCGCCTGGGCGACGTACCACGCGCGCTCGAGCTCGGACACGTCGACCGACAGCGCCGTGCCGGCCGCTCCGTCGAACCGCACGTGGCCGAGGGCGCGCGTCGGGTCGTAGCGGAAGACCTCCTCGACGGTCGCGTCCTCGACGGCGACCGCGACGGGCGACCCGTCCTGCACCGCGACGACGACGAAGACGTCGGCGCCGGGCGCATCCACGACCCACGCCACCGAACCGTTGACGACCGAGCCGTCGAACGTCGGGGCGGGGGAGCGCGTCATGCCGCTCACGCTGTCCACGGTCCACTCGCTGTCGAGGTCGCCCGGCGGGACGGCCCCGACGAAGACCGCGCGCTTCGTGCCCGAGGCCACGTCGGCGATCGCGTCGTGCCCGCCCGCGTCGAGCAGGGCGGAGGCCGGCAGGTGGCCGAGCAGCTCGACACCGGCCAGCCGGCGCCCCAGCTCCTGCATCACGAGCAGCGCGTCGAACAGGCCGAGCCCCGCGCCGCCGTTCTCGTCGGACACGAGCAGGCCGGACCAGCCGGCCTCGACCGCGGTGTCCCACAGCGACGGCCGCGTCCCGCCCTCGAGCGTCGCCCGCGCGTCCTCGATCGTCTTCGTGCGCGAGATCGCGTCCCGCGCCGCGTCGCGCAAGAAGATCTGCTCGTCGGAGAGCTCCAGGTTCATCGCGCCGCCGCCTCCTTCTCCTTGGCCCGCAGCTCGCTGAACGGGATGCCCTTGTCGAGCCGCGGCTCGGGCGGCAGCCCCAGCACGCGCTCGCCGATCGTGTTGCGCAGGATCTCCTCGGTCCCGCCCGCGGACTTCAGCCCGGGCAGGAACGACGTGTGGTAGCTGAACGGGTTGTCCTCGTCCTCGCGCAGCGCGTCCGGCCCGAGCGCGTCGGCGACGAGATCGCACGCCGCGATCCCCGCGTTCACCGTCGTGATCTTCGACAGGCCCGCCTCGGGCCCCGGGATCTGGCCCTGCTGCAGCGCGCTGAGCATCCGGTAGGAGGTGAAGCGCACGGCGAGCAGCTCCGTCGCGATGTGCCCGAGGCGCTGGCGCACCTCGCCGTCGCGGGAGGCGGCCTCGTCGCGCGCGATCGCCTCGGCGAAGCGCTGCGGCCGGTAGCCCATGCCCTCCGATCCGAAGCCGATCGTGACGCGCTCGAACATCAGCGTCGTCAGGGCGGTACCCCAGCCGTTGTTGACGCCGCCGACGACCATGTCGTCGTCGAGCCGCACGTCGTCGAAGAAGACCTCGTTGAACTCCGCGTCGCCGGTGATCTGCTTCAGGCCGCGCACGGTCACGCCCTCGGCGTCCATCGGCACGATGAACATCGTGAGGCCCTTGTGCTTGGGCACGTCGGCGTCGGTGCGGGCGAGCACGAGGCCGTAGGCCGAGAACTGCGCGTTGGTGGTCCACACCTTCTGGCCGCTGATCCGGAAGCCGCCGTCCTCCTTCTTGGCGCGGCTCTGGATGCCCGCGAGGTCCGAGCCCGCGGCGGGCTCGGAGAAGAGCTGGCACCAGACCTCGTCGCCGTGCAGCATCGGGCCGAGGTAGCGCGACTTCTGCTCCTCGGTCCCGTGGGCGATGATCGTCGGCCCGAGCATCCCGACGCCGATGACGTCGAGGATCCCCGGCACGCCGGCGCGCGCGATCTCCTGGGAGATGATCACCTGCTCGATCGGGCCGTGGCCCTGGCCGCCGTACTCCTTCGGCCACGTCGCGCCCGCGAGCCCCGCCTCGGCGAGCTTGCGCTGCCAGACGCGTCGCGCGTCGACGACCTCGTCCTCGGGGAGGGCGTCGGGGCCCTCGAGGATCGGTGCCTCGTGCTTGTGCTCCTCGAGCCACGCGCGCACCTGCTCGCGGTACGCGGCCTGTTCGGGCGTGTCGTTCAGGTCCACGCGGAAGTCCTCTCTGGTTGACCCACCAGTCAACGCGGAAGGATACGCCTCACCATGCTGCTTCGACTCGCCGCCGCCGCGGTCGTCGCGCGCCGCTTCGCGCGCGGCCGCTCGATCCGGCTCCCGCTCGGCCCGGGCGCCCCCGCGCTGCCGGGGACGATCTCGGTCGTCGTGCCTGCAAGGGACGAGGAACGGCGGCTCGCCGGCTGCCTCGGGCCTCTGCGCGACGAGCCGGCGCTCGAGGTCATCGTCGTCGACGACGAGTCCTCCGACGCGACGGCGGACGTGGCGCGCGCGCACGGCGCCACCGTCCTGCGCGGGGCGCCGCTGCCGCCCGGGTGGGCGGGGAAGACGTGGGCGCTGGAGCAGGGGCTGCGGGCGGCGCGCGGCGACTGGATCGTGTTCCTCGACGCCGACACCCGCCCGCGCCGCGGGCTGCTGCGGGCGCTGGTGGAGGCGGCGGCCGAGGTGGACCTGCTCAGCGTCGGGCCGCGCTTCGTCTGCGAGTCGCCCGGCGAGCGGGTGCTGCACCCGAGCTTCCTGGCGTCGATCGTCTACCGCACCGGGCCGGCGGACGCGCCCGGCGGGCGCGTGATCGCCAACGGCCAGTGCATGGCCGCGCGGCGCGACGCGCTGCTGCGCGCCGGCGGCTGGGCGCGCGTGCGCGGCTCGCTGATCGAGGACGTCGCGCTCGCACGCGCGCTGGTCGGCGACGGCTGGCGGCTGCGCCTCGCCGACGGCGCCGACGTCCTCGAGGTGCGGATGTACGAGAGCGCGCTCGAGACGTGGCACGGGTGGGGGCGGTCGATCATCCAGCGCGACCGGTACGTCCTCGGCGACCTCGCCCTGCTCTGGTTGACGATGGCGCTGCCGCTTCCGCGACTGCTCGCGCGGCGGGGCGACGCGCTCGACGCCGCGCTGCTGGCGACGCGGCTCGCCCTGCTGCTCGCGTTCCGCCGCGCCTACGCGCCGCGAGGTCTCCCGTTCTGGCTCTCGCCGCTCGCCGACGTCGCGGTGGCGGCCCGGCTGACGTGGACGGTCCTCAGACCGTCGCGGACGTGGCGGGGGCGGACCTACGGTTGATCCGAGCGGCGCCGCGCCACGAAACTACTCGCATGTCCGTCACCGCACTGCAACGCGCCGTCGAGCGGGTCAACGCCGGAGACCTCGACGGCTACATGGAGCTCTACGCCGCTGACGTCCAGGTCCACGGCTACCCGCCCGGCATCGACAGCTTCGAGACGCTGCGAGCGTTCTACGCGGGGTTCTTCGCGGGCCTCTCCGACGTTCGCCTCGAGCTGCACGAGATCGTCAGCGAGGGGGACCTCGTCGCGGCGCGCTACGTCCTGTCGGGGACGCACACCGGCGAGCTGATGGGCGTGCCGGCGACGGGCCGGGCCGTCAGCATCGACGGTCAGAGCTTCTTCCGCTTCTCGGGCGACGAGGTGGTCGTTCGCTGGCAGTCGATGGACGCGCTCGGCCTGCTCACGCAGCTCGGCGCGCTGCCGGCGCCCTCCTGAGCAGGAACAGGGCCCCGATCAGCGTCATCAGCGCGCCCGTGGCGGCGACGCGCTCGACGTCGTCGAAGGCGAGCTGGATCAGCGGGAAGCCGAAGACGCCCACGCGCGCGCCGAGCGCGAAGGACCGGAGGGCGAGGAGCGCGCACGCGGCGAGCGCGACGAGCGCCGCGAGCGGGCTGAGGGCGAATGCTCCCCCGGCGAACGTCATCACCGCCTTGCCGCCCCTGAAGCCCGCGAAGAGCGGGAACGCATGGCCGAGCATCGCGGCGCCGACGGCGACGTAAGCGGTCCAGACGTCGCCGAGCGCGAGGCCGGCGAGCCCCGCGAGCAGGCCCTTCGCGCCGTCGCCGGCGAACGCCGGCCACGCCCTCCGCGCGCCGAGCTGCTCGAGCGCGTTCCACGCGCCCGGGTTGCCGTCGCCGGTGGCGCGCAGGTCGACGCCGTGGCGCGCGGCGACGAGCAGCGCGACGGGTATCGATCCCAGGAGGTAGCCCACCACGGCTGCTGCCACGTACTCCAGAGTCAGTGCTCGCGTCCTTTCACCTGATCCGCTACCCGCGCGCCACGGCGCCGCAGGGGATTGTCGAGGATGGGCCTCGACCGCCCGCTGCTGCGGCGCACCGAGGGCCTCGAGTTCTGGAAGCTGCTCGGGACCGGGCGCGGGTCGACGATGACCCTGGGCGCCGACCTGCGCCGCTGGGCGCTGTTCGCGGTGTGGCGCGACGAGGCGGCGCTCGACCGGTTCCTCGCCTCGTCCCCGGTCGCGCTTCGCTGGGCCGAGCTCGCGGCCGAGGCCTACCACGTGCGGCTCGAGCCGCTGCGGGCGAAGGGGGCGTGGAGCGGGCGCCGGCTCTTCGCGGACGCGGCCGCGCGGCCCGCCGAAGAGAAGCCCTCTTCCGCCGACGACGCGCCGCTCGCGATCCTCACCCGCGCCACGATCCGGCCGTCGCGCCTGCGCGCCTTCTACTCGTCGATCCTCCCGCCGGCCCGCGAGCTCGCGTCGAGCCCCGGCCTCCTCGCGTCGGTCGGCATCGGCGAGTGGCCAATCGCCCGCCAGGCGACCTTCAGCCTCTGGCGCACGCTCGCCGACGCGCGCGAGTACGCCTACCGCCGCCAGTCGCACCTCGAGGTCGTGCGAAGGACCCGCGACGAGCGCTGGTACTCCGAGGAGCTCTTCGCCCGCTTCCGCCCGTACGGCTCGCAGGGGACCTGGAACGGCTCCGACCCTCTCGCCGTGCCTGGTACCGCAACGTGAACGTGCCTGGCACCGCAACATCAACGTGCCTGGCACCGCAACATGAACGTGCCTGGCACCGCAATGTGAACGTGCCTGGCACCGGGTGGGGTGAGATCTCGTCTCGGAGGCCTTGTGGTCGTGTGCCGAGGAAGCCGAGAGAGGAGATCGCCGGCGGCATCCACCACGTCTTCGCCCGCGGCAACGATCGGCAGCGGATTTTCGTCGACGACGCCGACCGAGCCGTGTACATCGGCCTTCTCCGCACCGTGATCGCGCGACTGCAGTGGCGCTGCCTGACCTACTGCCTGATGCGCAACCACGTGCACCTCCTCATCGAGACGCCGACGCCGAACCTCGGGGTCGGCATGCAACGTCTTCAAGGCATCTACGCGCGGAGCTTCAACCGGCGGCACGGACGCAGCGGGCACCTCTTCCAGAGCCGCTACGGCTGCGTGCGCGTCGAGGACGACGCGCAGCTCTGGATGACCGTCGGCTACATCGTCCGCAACCCGGTCGCCGCCGGGCTCTGCGCCGAGCCGGAGGAGTGGCGTTGGAGTGGACACGGTGCGATCGGCGGGCGCTCGGATCAGTGGCTCGACACAGGCCGGCTCCTGGCGTACCTCGCCGCGTTGGGAGGGGATCCGCACGAGCGCTACGCCGAGTGCGTCGCCGGCGCCTAGCGCCCGATGATCCTCGCCGCGAGCTGGCCGCTCAGCGCGACGAGGGGGAGGCCGCCTCCCGGATGGGCGGTGCCGCCGACGCGCAGGAGGTTGGGGAAGCCGCGCACGCGCGGGCCGGGGCGGCGCAGGGTGCCCAGCCGCCCGTGGGGAGCCGTGCCGTAGATGGCGCCGCCGACGGCGCCGGTCTCGCGCTCGAGGTCCGCGGGCGTGCGGCGCGCGCGCACCGCGATCCGGTCGCGGACGCCGAGGCGGTCGATCAGCCGTTCCTCGTACCCCTCGAAGGCGGCGTCGGGCAGGCCGGGCGGGGCGTTGACGAGCACGAACCAGCTCTCGTCGCCGGGCGGCGCCTCGGAGGGATCGGTGACCGCCGCGCACGAGACGTAGAGCGTCGGGTCGGCGACCGGCCGACCGTGGACGAAGACGTCGTCGAACTCCGCGTCGTAGGAGCGGGGGAAGGCGATCGTGTGGTGGGCGAGGCCCGGCGTGCGCCCGCGCAGCCCCAGCATGAGGACGTAGCCGCTGAGCGACGCCGTGGGACGGAGCGAGCGCCGGCCGAGGATCGCGTCGAGCGTCAGCGCGTCGCCGTTCCACACGACCCAGTCGGCGGGGACGGGGCCGGAGGGCGTCGCGACGACCAGACCGGAGGCGGAGCGGCGGATCGCGGTCGCCGGCGTGCCGTACCGGAGCTCCACGCCGAGCTCCTCCGCCCGCGCCACGAGCGCACGCACGATCGCGTAGATCCCGCCGCGCGGATGCCAGGCGCCGAAGGCGTGCTCGACGTACCCGGCGAGCGCGAGCGCCGCGGGAGCCCGCCGTGGGTCCGCGCCCGCGTACGTGGCGAACCGCTCGATGACGGTCTGCAGGCGCGGGTCGTCGGTGTGCGCGCGGGCCAGGCCGCGCAGCGTCGACCACGGCCGCACGCGGAGCAGGTCGCGCGGGTCGGGCGGCGGCTCGCCGGGCCGGGGACGGCGCGGCGGCCACGGCGGCTCGCCGGTGAGGTGCTTCTCCGACGAGCGCCACATCGCCGCGCAGGTCGCCATGAACCGCCGCCACGCGGCGCCCGTCCCCGGCGACCACGCCTCGAGCGCCTCGATCGACCGTTCGAGGTCGGCGCTCAACTCGACGGAGGTGCCGTCGGCGAACGAGTAGCGCGTCACCGGCTCGACGGGCAGCAGCTCGATCCGGTCGCCGAGGAGATCGGCGAAGACGTGCGGCATCGTCACGAGCGAGGGGCCGGTGTCGAAGCGAAACCCGTCGCGCTCCAGCCGGCCCGCCTTCCCGCCCGCCGCGCCCGTCGCCTCGAGCACCGCCACCGAGTGCCCGGCCTCCGCGCAGCGCACCGCCGCGGTGAGGCCGCCGACCCCGGCGCCGACGACGACGACGTGCGTCATCGCAGGCGCTTCGCCAGCGCGGGCGCGGCGAAGGCGCCCATCGCGAGCGACCCCGCGAGCGCGACCCGCGGCCGGCGCCAGAGGACCGCGTTCGCGAACGTCTCGCCGACCCACGTCCACACGTAGAGGGCGAGGGCGCCGTCGTCGGAGGGGCGCGAAGGGACGCGGGGATCGAGCACGGCGAAGAGCGCGAAGACCCCGGCGCCCGTCACGAGCCACCCGAGGAAGTTCGAGAGCGGGACGTCCTCGTAGCGCCCGCCGTCCGGCCACGTCCAGTACCCCTCGCGGACCATCCGCGGGTCGAGGAAGACGTCCCACGCGGTGAGCGCGCCGGCGGCGGCGAGGACGCGCGCCGAACGCCGCCGGGTCAAGAGCCCCGCGACGACCCAGGAAGGCCGCGCCATCATCGCCCACGCCGCCGCGGCCAGCAGCGGCACGCCGCCGACCTTCGGCCCCAGCTTCCCGCTGTACGTGTAGTGCCCGAACGGCCTGCCCGTCGCGACGCCGAGCAGCTCCGCCCCGAACCCGACGACGCCGGCGCCCACGACCAGCGACCGCCGCCCGCGCGACTCGGCCAGCGAGGTCGCGAGCATCAACCCGACGATCCCCCGCGTCGCCGCGGCGCGGCGCGACTCGGGCAGGCGCGAGTACGCGACCTGGGAGGCGACGAGGGCCGCGAAGAGGGCGCGGAAGGTCACGCGGGCAGGCTACGCGCGGCCACGAGCAGCTTGCGCGACCGCGGCACGACCACGCGGCCCGCCTGCGCGCCGTAGCCCTCGCGCTCGATCTGCCGCAGGATCTCGCGGTACATCGCCGCGGCTGCGCGGATCGCGCGGCGGCCGCGCGTGAGCAGCTCGATCCCCGCTATCCCCTCGGCGTAGAGCGCGTCCGCGCGGGCGATCTGGTCGCGCAGCAGCGCGGCGCGCGCGCCCGGGGCGGGCGACCCGAAGCGCTCGAGGGTCGAGGCGGCGAGGTACACGCGCCCGGCCTCGAGGTCCTCGTCGATGTCGCGCAGGATGTTCGTCCGCTGCATCGCCTTGCCCAGTGCCGCCGCCGCCGGGCGGTGGTCGGCGCCGGGACGCACGCCGAGCAGCGCCGACACGACGATCCCCACCGTCCCGGCCACGCGGTAGCAGTAGGTCTCGAGCTCGTCCTCGGTCAGGATCGGCCGCCCGCCCACGTCGTCGCGCATTCCGCGGCAGAACTCCAGCAGGGCGTCGCGCGGCACGACGTAGCGCTCGTCCAACCCGGCGAGGATCCGCGTCTCGGGCGAGGCGACGACGCCGTGCAGGCACCACGCCTCGACGGCCGCGATCCGCGACAGGGCGACCGGGTCGGACTCGTCGACGAGGTCGTCGAGCGTGCGGAACACGAGGTAGAGCCGGTAGACGTCGTCGCGCACGTCTCGCGGCAGCATCCGGCACGCGATGGCGAACGTCCGCGCGACGCGGTTCGTCGTCGAGCGCGCCGTCGTCAACGTGGTGTCAGCGCGCGACAGCAGCATGTGCCCTCCTCGGCCCCGCCGGGAGGTCCTCCACGACGAGCCCCGCCGTGACCTCCGCCCCGAGCAGCGCGCCCGGGATCCCCGCGCCCGGGTGGGTCCCGCCGCCGACGTGGTAGAGCCCGCGCACGCGCCGGTCGCGGTTGGCCGGCCGGAACGCCGCCGACTGCCACAGCGTCGGCTCGATCGCGAACGCGTTGCCGTCGACGGCGCCCAGCGAACGCTCGAAGTCCACCGGCGTCATCCGATGCTCGACCGCGATCGAGGCGTCGAGGCCGGAGAGCCCGAACGTCCGCTCCAGGTCGCCGACGAGCGAGTCACGGAGCGCGTCCGCCGAGCGAGCCCAGTCCACGTCGCCGCGCAGGTTCGGCACCGGCAGCAGCACGCACACCGAGTCGCCGCCCGGCCGCGCCATCCCCGGCTCGGTCCGCGACGGCACGTGCACGTAGGTCGAGAAGGAGGACGGCAGTCGCCCGCCCCGCGTGACCGACCGGATCGTCTTGCGGTAGTCGCGCCCCATGAGCAGCGTGTGGTGCTGCAGCCGCTCGAACCGCCGGTCCGTCCCCAGGTACAGCAGGAAGCACGACATCGTCGAGCGCAGCCGCCTGCGCGGCGCGGGCAGCCCGAGCAGCTCGTGCGTGCGCAGCGCGTCGCCGTTCCACACGACGGCGTCGGCGCGCACGTGGGTGCCGTCGGCCAGCGTGACGCCGGTGACGCGGCCGTGGCGGTGCGTGATGGCGGTCGCGCGCGCCGAGCAGCGCAGGTCGTCGAGCCCGGCCGCCATGGCCGAGACGATCGAGTACACGCCGCCCCGCGCGTACCAGATGCCCTCGGCGATCTGGAGGTGCACGAGCGCGCCGTAGATCGCCGGCACGCGGTGCGGGTCGCCGCCGATGAACAGCGAGTGGAACGAGAAGGCCTCGCGCACGCGCGGGTGGCGGAAGTGCGTCGCGACGAGGTGCCACAGCGACCGCGCGGCGCCGAGTCGCGCCATCCGCGGCGCGAACCGCGCGAGGTCGGCGAACGACAGCGCGCGCCGGCCGGCGTCGAGGATCCCCTGCTCGTAGATCGGGCGGATCGCGGCCAGGAAGCCGTCGAGCGCGAGCGCGTCGCGCGGCGAGAACTTCGCGATCTCGCACCGCAGCCGGTCGACGTCGCACGTGAAGTCGAGGTGCTCGTCCTCCCCGTCCCAGAAGATCCGGTAGCCGGGGTCGAGCGGCTCGAGCGCGACGGAGCGGCGGAAGTCCAGCCCGCCCGCGGCGAACACGTCCTCCAGCACCCACGGCATCGTCACGAGGGACGGCCCGGTGTCCCACGTGTAGCCCGCGTCGCGCAGCTGGTAGGCCCGGCCACCCGGGCGCTCCCGCGCCTCGAGCACCGTGACGTCGTGCCCGGCGCCCTGCAGCCGCAGCGCCGCGCCGAGCCCGCCGAGCCCCGCGCCGACGACGACCACGCGGCTCACAGCACGACCTCCGGGGACATCGCCACGGCCGAGCCCGCGCCGCACGCCCACACGGCGATCTGCAGCTGCGCGACCAACAGCTCGAGCGCCTCCGACGCCCGGTCGGCCCGTGCCGCCACGAGCAGCGGGCGCGCGAGCCCGCACGCCGCGGCCCCGAGCGCCAGGCACTTGGCGCAGTCGACCCCGTCGCGCAGCCCGCCGGAGGCCACGACCGGCAGCCCGGGCGCCGCCGCCACCGCCGCGCTCAGCGCGCGCGCCGTCGGCACGCCCCAGTCCGAGAACGCCGCCGCGAGCTCGCCGGCGGCCGGGTCGCGCCGGCCCTCGACGAGCGCCCAGTTCGTGCCGCCCGCGCCGGCCACGTCGACCGACGCCACGCCGGCGCGCCGCAGCGCGGTGACGTCGCGCCCGTCCATCCCGAAGCCGACCTCCTTGACGACGACGGGCAGCGGGGCGAGCGCCTCGACGCACGCGGCGATCCGCTCCAGGGCGTCGCCGAACCGCGCGTCGCCCTCGGGCTGGATGGCCTCCTGGAGCGGGTTGAGGTGGATCGAGAGGCCGTCGGCGCCGAGCAGCTCCACGAGCCGCGCGGCGCGCTCGGCGGTCAGCCCGCCGGTGCCGAGGTTGCCCAGCAGCAGGGGCGGCCGCGATGCGCCGCGGTACGTGCGCAGCAGCGTCGGGTCGTCGAGCAGCGCCCTCCCCGACCCGAGCACCATGCCGACCCCGTGCTCGGAGGCGGCGCGCGCGAGCCTGTCGTTGACCGACGTCGCCGCCGGCGTCCCGCCCGTCATCGCCGAGACGATCAGCGGCGCCCGCAGCTCGGCGCCGAGGAAGGAGACGGCGAGCGAGACGTCGCGCAGGTCGCGGCCCGGGAGCGCGCGATGGCGCAGCCGGACCTCCTCCAGCCCGGGGGAGACCTGGTGCACGACGCCGTCGCCGGAGGCGATCTGGAGGTGGTCGGCCTTGCGGGCCCCGAGCGTCGCCACGCACGTCGGTACGGGCGTGCGGTGCGCTCGGGTTACCGGATGGCGCGAAAAGCGTGGTCGAGCAGCTTGCGCGACTGCTCGAACGTGTCCGGCGAGTCGAGCACGACCGACACGAGCGTGACCCCGTTGCGCCGCGCGGCGGCGACGAGACAGCGCCCCGCCTCGTCCGTCCACCCCGTCTTGACGCCGATGATGCCCGGATACCCGCGTCGCAGCAGCGGGTTGTGGTTGTACATGTAGACCTTGCCGCCCTTGATTGGCATGGGCAGGATCGAACGCCGCCGCCGGACGATCCGCGCCAGCCGCGGCGTCTCGATCACGTGCCGGGCCAGCGCGACGAGGTCGACCGCGCACGAGCGGTTGCCCGGGTCGAGGCCCTCCACCCCGGTGAAGTGCGTGCAGCGCAGCCCGAGCTCACCGGCCTTGGCGTTCATCTTGCGGACGAAGCCGCGGATGCTGCCCGCGGCCCGGAACGCGAGCGCGCGCGCCGCGTCGTTCCCGGACGGCAGGAGCAGCCCGTGCAGCAGGGTCTCGATCGGGATCCGCTTGCCCTTGGGCAGCACGCCGAGGCCGGAGCCGGTGTAGTGGAGCACCGCCGGCGTGATCTTCGCGGTGTCGCGCGCGCGCAGCGTCTCGACGGTCACGAGCGCGGTCATCATCTTCGTCAGCGACGCGATGGGCCGGGCCCGCAGGGGGCGGCGGCGCCAGAGCACCTCGCCGGTCCCGAGGTTGACGACGATCCCGGCCTTCGGCGGCTTCTTGAACGGGATCGTGAACGCGTCGGTCGGGTCCTGGAGGTCGACGCCGCCGGGCAGCGGGCCGAGCACCTCCTGCGCGGGCGGCTCGGTGGGCTCGCGGGGCGCGGCCGCGGCGGGGTCGCGCGTCGCCCTCTCACCGTCGCCCGCGCCCGAGGCGACGAGGCCGAGCAGCGCCAGCGCCGCCAGCGAGACGACGAGGAACAGGCCGCGCCGCCGCGCCCGCCGGCGCCGCGCGGCCTCCTTGGCCTCGCGCCGGGCGCGGGACGTCGCGCTGTCCAGGTACGGCCCACCAGCCATCTACTCGGGAGGATTGCGGAGCGCTCCGACGATCCCGAAGCCGAACATGGCGAGCACGAGCAGCGAGCCGATGGTGAGGATGTCCGGCCCGTGCTGCACGGCGACGGCGATCGTCAGCCCGCCGAGCAGCGAGATGAAGACCAGCGCGGCGACGAGGATCCAGCGGTCTTCCATCAGAACGCGCTACGCCGGCGCCGCTCTGGGAGGTCCTTCACGCGCGTGGCGACGAGCTTGATCGCGGCCAGGCCGAAGACGAACCCGCCGATGTGCGCGAAGTAGGCGACCCCGCCGCCTCCGTCCCCGGCGCTGCCGAACTCGGCGAGGCTGAAGAACAGCTGCTGGAGGAACCAGAGGCCGAGCACGAGCATGGCCGGCAGCTCGAGGATCGTGAAGAAGATGATGATGAAGATCACCGTGATCACGCGGGCCCGCGGATAGAGCAGGATGTAGCCGCCGAGCACCGCGGCGACCGCGCCGCTGGCGCCGAGCGTCGGGATCTGCGAGCCCGTGTCGAAGACGACCTGCAGCGCGTCGGCGGCGACGCCGCCCGCGAGGTAGAAGACGATGAACCTCAGCGGGCCCATCGAGTCCTCGACGTTGTTGCCGAAGATCCACAGGAACAGCATGTTGCCGCCGAGGTGCAGCGCGCTGCCGTGCATGAACATCGACGTGAAGACGCTGGGCACGCCGCCGATGTGATCGCCGTCGACGCGGCACGGGCTCTCGCCGGTCAGGTCGCACGGGACGAGCGCGTACTCGTCGACGGGCCAGTCGCCGGTGTTGTTGGCGATCTCCCCGAGCCCGCCCTTCTGGAGGAAGAAGTAGATGACGACGTTCGCGACGATCAGCGCCACCGTGACCACGGGGAACCGGTCGGTCGGGATGTTGTCCTTCAGCGGGAACACGCGGGCGGCAACCTAGCGGGCGCGGCGGAGCGCGAGGGCCACCCGCCGGAACGCGGCGAGGGCGGGCTTCGAGGCGACGCGGCCCGCTCCGATCAGCTCCCGCAGGCCGCCCCAGCCCGCCCAGCCACGGCCGCGATCGCGGCTGAGCCACGTGTAGTAGACGGTCGTGCGCAGTCGCAGGCGGCGCCGCTCGCGGGCGAGCAGCCGGAGCGTGCGCTCGACGCGCTTCGCCTGGCCGCGCCGTGTCGTTTCCCAGGGGAGCCCACCCGCGCTCCGCTCGCCTCGGGAGGACGGCCAGCTCCACTCGGTCAGGGCGATCGGTGTCCTCCCGAGGCCGTAGGCGCGGAGCGTGCGCCGGAACCGCGTGAGCGCGCGGACGACGTCCCGCGGCCGGCGCGTGAAGACGTGCGCGCCCACCATGTCGACCTCCGGCCCGACGCCCTCGGCGAGGACGGCGTCGAGGTGGTCCCACGCGGCGATGCGGTCGGTCGTCATCCCGGCCAGCACGACACGGGCCTGCCGGTCCGTCGCGTGGACCGCGCGCGCGCCGGCCCGCACCAGGGCCGAGTAGTCGGGCGCCCAGCGCGGCTCGTTCCAGTAGCCCCTGAGGTGCGGCTCGTTCCACAGCTGCCACCAGCGCACGGGCCGCCGAGGGACCTGCGGACGCTCGCGCCAGAACGAGCCGCGGCTGCCGTAGCGCCCGACGAGCGCACGCATGAAGTCGCCGTACGGCCCGACCTCGCGCGGCGGCGAGCCGGTGATCCCCAGGCGCCTGACCAGCCAGGACGGCGTCTCCACGGTCACCGGCAGCACGCGCATGTCGCGACGAGCGGCCTGCTCGACGAGGCGGTCGAGCCGCGCGACCGCCAAGGGCAGCCCGCCGACGTCGCGGAACCGCCGGCGCTCCGCCTCGGGCACCGCCTCCCAGGCGGCGTAGGGCTGCGTCTGCTCCCACGACCAGACGACGCGGATCGTCTCCACGCCGCTCGCGCGCATAACGTCGAGCTCGCGCGCGAGGCGCCCGGCTCCGAACGAGCGCTCGATGGCGGGGCCGTCGAGCATCGCG
>DASVRH010000465.1:0-8041 GCA_036388715.1 Solirubrobacteraceae bacterium
ACGAGGACGACGACGCGGCCGAGACGAAGCGGCTCGTCGAGGAGGCCGGGCGACGCTGCGTCACGGTGGCCGGCGACATCGGCGAGCGCTCGCACTGCGAGACGCTCGTGTCGCGGTGCGTCGACGAGCTCGGGCGCATCGACGTCCTCGTCAACAACGCCGCGTACCAGATGTCCTACGAGTCGTTCCTCGAGATCCCGCCCGACGAGATCGACTTCGTCTTCCGCACGAACATCATCGCGATGTTCCACCTCTGTCAGCTCGCGGTGCCGAAGATGGAGGCGGGCTCGACGATCATCAACACGACCTCGATCCAGGCCGCGCAGCCCTCGCCCGAGCTCCTGCACTACGCCGCGACGAAGGGCGCCATCTCGACGTTCACGAAGGGCCTCGCGCAGGAGGTCGCCGAGCAGGGCATCCGCGTCAACGGCGTGGCGCCCGGCCCGATCTGGACCCCGCTGGTCGTCATGAGCTTCCCGGGCGAGAAGAACGCCGAGTTCGGCGCCGACACGCCGCTGGGCCGCCCCGGCCAGCCCGGCGAGCTCGCGCCGCTCTACGTGTTCCTGGCCAGCGACGAGTCGAGCTACATCAGCGGCGAGGTCATCGGCGCCACGGGCGGCAAGCCGCTGCACTAGGCGATGAACGTCTGCGCGGGCCCGTTCGGCGCGCTCTACGACTTCTACATCGAGCGGCCGTGGCTGTCGGCGGTCGTCGGGCGCGCCGTCTGGGGCAGCGACGTGCGGCCGATGTACGCGGCGATGGAGGCGATCGGGCGGATGGGCGACGGGGCGACGATCGTGGACGCGCCGTGCGGTGGCGGCGTCGCGCTCCGGGCGCTGCGACCCGGCCAGGACGTCCGCTACGTCGCGGCGGACCTCGCGCCCGCGATGCTCGACCGCGTCCGCGGCAAGGCGGCGGCGCGCGGGCTGCGCCAGGTCGAGCCCGTGGAGGCCGACATGCGGGTGCTGCCGCTCGAGGACGCGAGCGCCGACCTCTTCTGCTCCTTCAGCGGCCTGCACATGCTCGGTGACCCCGAGCGGGCGGTCGGCGAGATCGCCCGCGTGCTGCGGCCCGGCGGCACGGTCGTCGGGAGCGCGTTCGTCGCCGGCGGCACGCGGCGCCAGCGGCTGCTCTTCGGGGTGGCCGAGCGCCGCGGCGCGCAGCCGGCCCTCGGGACCCGCGCCGACCACGAGCGCTGGCTGCGCGAGGCCGGCCTCGAGGACGTGTCGGTCGAGGGCCGGGGCTTCGTCGTCTTCGGGGCGCGGAAGCGCTCGCGCGACCCCGGTAGACTCTGAGGGGTCGAAGGGAAGTATCCCGACGGCGGGCGTACGTCAGCACGGCTCGTTCGCACCTGAGCCCGGCGCCCGCGGCCCCCTCTGGGGGTGGAGAAACCTTCGCGCGTTGATCACCCGCAACACGCGAAGGAGCACTCTCCATGGAGTGGATCGGCCTTGCCGCCGCCATAGCCGTCCTGCTGATCGTCGACCTGTTCATCGCCGGCCGCGGCGACATGTCGACCCGACGGGCCGCGATCGCCAGCGTCGCGTGGGTCCTGATCTCGCTGGCGTTCTTCGTCGTGCTGCTCGTGCTGCGCGACGGGGGCGACGCCGGCTCGTACCTCGCCGGCTACCTCGTCGAGAAGAGCCTGTCGCTCGACAACGTCTTCGTCTTCCTGCTCGTCTTCACCGCGTTCGGCGTGCCGGTCGCCGAGCGCCACCGCCTGCTGACCTACGGCATCGTCGGCGCGCTCGTCATGCGCCTGCTGTTCATCGTGGCCGGCGCCGCGGTCCTCGAGGCGTTCGGCTGGGTCAGCCTGCTCTTCGCCGCGCTGCTGCTGTGGACGGCGTGGAAGATGTACCGCCACCGCCACGACCACGCGGGGGAGGAGGCGATGGTCGGCAGGCTGCGGGGCAGGCTCCCGGCCGCCGGCGGCGCGCTGATCGCGAACGCGATCGACGACGACATCTTCGCCATCGACTCGGTCCCGGCGATCCTCGCCATCACCGACGACGCGTACATCGTCTTCGCCGCCAACGCGTTCGCGCTGCTCGGCCTGCGGCCGCTGTTCTTCCTCGTCTCCGACCTGGTCGACCGGCTCTACTACCTCAAGACCGCCCTGGCCGCCCTGCTCGCGTTCATCGGGATCAAGATGGCGCTGGGCGAGGTGATCGGAAAGATCGGGCCGGAGATCAGCCTGCCGATCATCGCGCTGATCCTCGGCACCGGCGTGGTCGCGTCGCTCCTGCGCGAGCGCCGCGCCACGCCCTTGCCGGCCGAGGCTCAGTAGGCGGCGGTGCGGCGGCGACGCCAGCCGCCGCGGTCGGAGTGGGCGACGGCGGCGCGGGCGAGCATGCTCGCGATGAAGCCGCCGACGATCGCGTAGACCAGCGCCGCGAGGCCCCAGTTGACGGCGATCTGGAGGTCGTTGTCCTTGAAGGAGAAGATCCCCTTGAACGGCGTCACGAGCCATCCGCTCACGTCGTGGACCGCGGAGACGAAGGCGTTGCCCGCGTTCGCGTCGAGCACGTGGAGCACGATCCCCACGACGATGACGGCAACGATCGCCGCCGTGAGCATCCGGACCATCCTGGCCAGCATCAACATGAGGCGCCTCCTCGGTCGTTCCTTGGGAACTGTCATCCCCTGAAACGCGCCGGGAGGGCGCCAGGTTGGAGCGTGGGCCCGCCGCCTACGGCGATGCGCAGATCGCGAAGGCGACGAAGTCGAGGTCCCCGTCGTCGCTGTCGTTGATGTCGTCGTTGCCCACGCGGGCGTCCCACCCGTCGGGACGGCCGTCGGCGTCGTCGTCGAGCGGCGCGCTGCGGAACACGCGGGCGTCGCGGTAGGAGCCTGCGGTGTAGCCCCAGCCGCCGCCCGTGAGCGTCTCGCCGTCCTGGCACCGGGCCTCGGCGAACTCGAAGTCGTCGGCCGCCGCCGTCACCTGCGCGCCCTCGCGCATCACGACGTCGGTCGCGCCCGCCGGGCCGGTCTCGCCGATCGGGCCCTGCGGCCCGATGGGGCCGACGGGCCCGAGAGGCCCGGGAGCGCCGGGCGCGCCCGCGGGGCCGGCCGCGCCGCGCAGGAGCGTCCCGGGCGCGAACTCCGCCGCCGTCAGAGAGCCGTTCGCGACCTTTGCCCCGTTCACCGCGTTGCTGCCGAGATCCGAGCGCTTCACCTGCCCCGCGGCGATGTGCTTGGACTCACGCTGTTGCGCGCGAGGCCGGCGGCGACAGCTGTGCCGCCGAGCGCGAGGAACACCGCGATCGTCGACATCACGTTCGCGTAGGTGAGCTTGGGCAGGCGCGCGCGCATTCCGTCTCCTTCGGGGCGGGGTTGCGGCGACCCTACAGCGGATGACTGACGCTCACCAGATGTTCAACCGGCGAGTGCGGCCCAGGCCGGTTTCGGCGCGAGCGTCTCGTCGAAGGGCAGCGCGCGCTCGCCGCCGCCGAGCCAGCTCAGGTGGTCGGCCATGCCCCAGACGGTGAGGCGCGTGCACGCGGGGTTCGCCCGGCAGGCCTGCGCCGCCGCCGCGTACGCGTCGGCCTGCCGGGCCAGGCGGTCCTCGAGCGAGCCGGCGCCCGCGGTCGTGCCGACGTCCATCTCGGTGATCTCGACCTCGAGCCCGAGCGCGGCGAAGCGCGCGATCGCCGCCGCCAGCCGGTCGCGGTCCGGGAAGCCGCCGACGGTCGTGTGGTTCTGCAGGCCGATGCCGTCGAGGGGAACGCCGCGCGCCCGCAGGTCGGCGGCGAGCGCCACCAGCGCGTCGAGCTTCGGCCCGGGGTGCTCGGCCGCCAGCTCGTTGACGAAGAGCCGCGCTCCGGGGTCCGCGGCGCGCGCGGCCCGTAGCGCCGTCTCGATGTACGACGCGCCCAGCACGGGAGCCCAGGGCGCGTCGCCGGCGCGCAGGCTGCCGTCGGCCTCGAGCGGCTCGTTGACGACGTCCCACGTGTCGACGCGGCCGCGGAAGTGGCCGACGACGGTGCGGACGTGGTCGCCGAGCGCCTCCTCCAGCGTGCCGGCCGTCCACTTCCCGTGCGTGAGCCAGCCCGGGTTCTGCTGGTGCCAGACGAGCGTGTGGCCGCGGACGCGCGCGCCCCGCAGGCGGGCGAAGCGCACCATCGCGTCGGCGGTCTCGAAGTCGAACTCCCCCCGGCGCGGCTGGAGGAACGCCATCTTCATCTCGTTCTCGGGGGTGAGGGAGTCGAACCGGCGGGCGAAGAGCGAGCGCAGCGCCTCGTCGCCCCGGACGCGCTCCCAGGACACCGCCGTCCCGATCGGCAGGTGGCGGGGGAGGGGAGCCGCGGCCCCGGCCGCGAGCTGCGCCGAGAGCGCGGCGAGCGCGGGCGGCGGCGTCCAGGACGCGGCCCGCGACTGCACCGCCGAGCCCGTCGGCGGCGCGGGAAGCGGGGCCACGCCGACGGGCCGCACCCGGCGCACGGCGACGCGCCGGCAGCGCGGCGCGCGGATGGCCACGGCGTGGCGCCCCGGTTCGAGCGCGCGGGCCGCCCGCCGCGCGCGCCACCGCGCGCCGACGCCCACGCGCCGGACCGGCGAGTCGCCGATGGCGATCACCGCGCGCGACCGGGCGGCGCACCCGGTGGCGCGGACCTCGAGCGCGACGCCGCGCGCCGTGGTGCCCGGGGGAACGGAGACGTCGGCCCGCGTCGTGGCGGCGCCCGCCGGCGCCGCGAGCACGGCGGCGAGCGCGAGGGCGGCGGGGATGGCGCGCGCGAACCGGGTCACCGGGAGGGAGTACCCGTCCGCGGGCAGCGGCGACGCCAAGGGCGCCGAGGACAGTCCGTCTCGGGCGCCTCGCGCTACAGGTTCGTCTGCTTGACGGTCGGGCTGGGGTGCACGCTGACGACCCGCAGGGTGTCGTCCCCGGCGCACTTGAAGCCGTGGACGGTCTCCGGCGGCACGACGACGACGTTGCCGCCCTCGACCGTGAGCTCCTCGTCGCCGGCGGTGAAGGTCGCGGTGCCGGTCTCGACGACGAAGACCTCGGCGTACGGGTGCGTGTGGAGGTCGGGGCCGCGACCGCGCTCGTACTCGGTGATGAAGATCGAGACGGGGATCTCGTCGCGGCCCTCGAAGAGCGCCGCGGACGGGCTGCGCCGCAGCTCGTCGATGGGGGTGACGGTGGCCATCCGCGCAGCCTAGGGTTCAGGCATGCCCGGCTACGAGTACACGACGACGGTCCTCACCCACGGCTTCATGGGCCGCAAGAGCGACGAGCTCGACCGCAAGACGTTCGAAGAGCAGCTCAACCAGATGGGCGCCCAGGGATGGGAGTTCGAGCGGGTCCTCATGGACGTGAACCTGCACCGCGAGAAGGACGGCCACGTCCTGATCTTCAAGCGCGCTACGTAGCGGAGCTGGGCAGCGCCGAGCCGTCGCCGGCGAAGCGCACGCGCCCCTTGCGCATCGTCACCGGCACGCACCCGTCGCGGTCGGTGACGAGCCTCATCTTGCCCACGAGCAGCGGCTTGCGCGGCAGCCCGATGCCGTGCTCGGCGTCGACGAGGCAGGCCTCACCGGCGGGGCGCTCGATCCGTGTCGCGACGGGCTCGTCGAGCGCGTCGGCGGTCACGTCGGGCAGGTTGATCTGCGCGCCGTCGGCGCCCATCGCGCGCGCTGCCGCGAGGTTCGCCGCCTCGACGTCGGCCTTCGCGCCGTCGTAGACGTTGGGGATCACGAGCCCGCAGGCGTCGTGGACGGCGGCGACCTTGCCGGCGTCGTAGGTCTCGAGGTCGCTGCCGAACCAGGTGTAGCGCTGGCCGAGCGCGTAGAGCGAGGAGGCGGGGAAGCGCGGGTCGAGGTTCGACCACATCAGCTCGGCCTGCGGGGCGACGGCGGTGATGAGCGCGGCGCGGCCGGGCTCGTAGGGGAGGAAGGCCGAACGCGCGCTGACCTCGGGGTAGGCGGCGAAGACGCGCATCATCCCGGCGACGTCGGTGACCGACTCCTTCATGTCGACGTAGATCCCGACTCCGGTCTGGTCGGCGAGGGCCAGGACCTCCTCGAGCGACGGCATCCGGGCCGGGTCGTACTCCGTCCCGCTCCACTTGTCGTTGGCGGCGACGTTGAGGGCCCGGGCCTGCTCGTAGCTCATCAGGCCGATGCGGCCGGTGCCGTCGGTCTTCGCGTCGACCTCGGGGTCGTGGAAGGAGACGTACCGGCCGTCGAGCGTCTGCTGGACGTCGACCTCGATCAGGTCGACGCCGTAGGCGATCGCGTAGCGGTAGGCGTCGAGGGTGTTCTCGGGCGCGAGCTCCGCCGCGCCGCGGTGGGCGGCGGTGACGATGTCCGGCCGGCCGCTGTCCGGCGTCGCCGGGGACTCCCAGCGGTCGGGCTGCGGCAGCTCGGGACACGGCTGCGCGGCGCTCGCCGTCGCGGCGGGGAGGGCGAGCGTCAAGGCGAGGGCGAGCGTGGTGAGGAGGCGGTGCACGGGGGCTTCAACGTCGAAGGCCCCAGCACCTTGCGGTCGGGCTAGCGGCGGATCGCGATCGCGTAGCGCTGCGGCCGGCCGCCGTCGATCGACAGCTCGAACCGCGCACGCGCTCGCTTCGCCCGGCGCAGGCGCCTGCGCTCGGCCCGCGTGGGAGCGAGCCACAGCGCGTTCGGCTGCCCCGCGGTGACCGCGAGCGCCACCCCGCGCGGGTGCGTCCGGCCCTTGCCCGCCAAGATCGCCGAGGACCCCTCGATCGTGCAGCCCTTGGGGCACACGACGTACAGCCCGGGCGCGCGCCCCTGCCTGAGCAGCGTGCGCCGCGACAGCCGCGGAGCGGCCCACACCTGCACGTCACGGTCCAGGACGACGGGCCGGACCTCGTCGCTGCCCAGCACCTCCTGCGCCGCCGGCACCGTCGTGACGGCCTCCGCGGACTTCGACGCCACCGCGCTCGCCGTGTCGCCGTCTCCGCCCGTGGCTCCTCCGGCCGGCTTGGAGACCGGCAGCGGCGGCGGCGCGCCCGCCTCGGGCAGGGGCGGCTCGATCGGCGGGTCGATCGGCGGTACGGGCGGCGGGTCGATCGGCGGATCGGGGGTCGACACGACCCCCTCGCGGACCGTGATGTCGTAGGTGATCTCGAAGTCGAGCCCGTAGCCGTCGGTCACGAAGATCTTCACGCAGTCGTAGCCGGTGTAGCCCGGCTCCGGTACGTACGGGACGTGGATCGACGCGCCCTCGTAGGCGCCGGGCGTCACCACCACCGGCCCGGTGGTGCCGTGCAGGGGCTCGCCCACGACCGTCGCGGTCAGCGGGTCGCCGTCGTCATCGTCGCAGCCGATCGGGAGCGTGATGGGCGTGTTCTCGTAGGTGCTCATCGGGCTCCACCACCCGCAGCCCCCGCCGCCGTTGGCGGGGAGCGCACGCGGGACGATCTCCATGTCCCCGAACCCGTCGCCGCGCTCGCTCTTGGGCGTCACGGTGAACGGGTCGGGCTCGGTGTCGTCGCCCGTGGGCACGTACTGGGCCCCGATCCACTGCTCGCGGCCCCACGCGGTGTCCCGGGGGACGCCGAGCTCCAGGAGCGCGAGCGCGCCGCGCTGCGGGAGCGCGGTGGGGAGGGGCACGAACGGGTCGCCGTCGACGTCCTCGCAGTAGATGCTGAACCGGCGGATCGCGCCGGGCCGCGAGTAGACCGGATTGCGCCACCCGAACGGGGTCGAGTACGTGCTCGGGTGGCACGCGGCCAGCTCGTCGACGTCCGGCCCGACGTCCACCTCGAGCGTCGCGTCGGCCGACCGCGCGTCGAGCACGTCGGTCGCCCAGATCGTTGCGGTCTCGGGGCCCGAGGCGGTGCCGGTCCGGTAGTGCCAGTTCGCCATCCCGTCGCCGGCCTCCACCTCCAGCGGCGCGTCGGTGTGCTCGCCGGGGCCGGCGCCGTCGACCACGAACTCGTCGTCGTCGGGGTCGTGGCACCGCGGGTGCAGGAAGAGCTCGACCGGCTCGGAGCCGTCGGTGCGCTGCTCGGCCCGGTCGCCCTCGCAGACCGGCGCGCTGTTCACCGACGGCGGGACGATCTCGAAGTCGATC
>DASVRH010000466.1:0-7137 GCA_036388715.1 Solirubrobacteraceae bacterium
CTCGGCGGCTATCCCGCCGGCGCCGGCCGCGGCGGCGAGCGCGCTCGGCTGGGCCGACCCGACGCCGCCCGAGTACGTGACGCGGCGCGTGCCGGTCGACGAGCCGGGCGCCGAGCGCGTGGTCGGCGGCACGGCGGAGCGCGAGCCGTTCTCGCCCTCCACCTCGACCTCGACGTTGAAGATCATCTGGGCGAAGCGCGTCCAGATGCCGTTCATCAGCTCGGTGAAGAGGTCGTAGGCCTCGTTCTTGTAGGCGACGAGCGGGTCGATCTGGGCGAAGCCGCGGAGGTGGATGCCCTCGCGCAGGTAGTCCATGTCGTAGAGGTGCTCGCGCCACTGCGTGTCGATGATCTGCAGCAGCAGGTAGCGCTCGAGCGCGCGCATGAGCTCCGCGCCCAGCTCCTGCTCGCGCTCGTCGTAGAGCTGCACGACGTCCTCGTGCAGGACGCGCACCAGCTCCTCGCGATCGATCTGCTCGGCCTTCATCGCGGCGACGTCCACGCGCGACGGCCACAGGTCGTCGATCGCGCCGGCCAGGCCGCTGAGGTCCCACTCCTCGATGAAGTCGCCGGGCGTGTACTCGTCGACGAGCGCGCGGATGACCTCTTCCAGCTTGTCGCGCGCGACCTCGCCCATCTCCTCGCCCTCGAGGATCTGGTCGCGGTACTTGTAGACGATCTGGCGCTGCTGGTTCATCACGTCGTCGTACTCGAGGACGCGCTTGCGGATGAGGAAGTTCTGCTCCTCGACCTTCTTCTGGGCCTTCTCGATCTGCTTGGACAGCATCCCGGCCTCGATCGGCTCCTCGTTGCCCTCGTCGTCGAGGGTGCCGAGGCGGTCGAGGATCTTGTAGATCCGGTCGCCGGCGAAGAGGCGGACGAGGTCGTCCTCGGCGGAGAGGAAGAAGCGCGACTCGCCGGGGTCGCCCTGGCGGCCGGCGCGGCCGCGCAGCTGGTTGTCGATGCGCCGTGACTCGTGGCGCTCGGTGCCGCAGATGAAGAGGCCGCCGGCCTCGAGCACGCGCTCGCGGTCCTCGGCGATGCGCGCCTCGATGGTCGGGAGCACCTGTTCATAGCGCTCGTCGTAGTCGGGCTCGCCGGGCTTGAGGCCGAGCTTGGCCAGCTCCATCTCGGTCTGGTGCTCGGGGTTGCCGCCGAGCTTGATGTCGACGCCGCGGCCCGCCATGTTGGTCGCGATCGTGACCGCGCCGCTGCGACCCGCCTCGGCGATGATCGCGCCCTCGCGCTCGGCGTACTCGGGCTTCGCGTTGAGCACCTCGTGCTTGATCCCGCGCTTGCGCAGCTGGTCGGACAGGTACTCGGAGACCTCGACGGAGATCGTGCCGACCAGGACCGGCTGGCCGCTCTCGTGGCGCGCGGCGATCTCCTTCGCCACGGCGTGCCACTTGCCGTCCTTGGTCTTGTAGATCTGGTCGTTCTGGTCCTTGCGGACCATCGGGCGGTTCGTCGGGATCTGGACGACCGGGAGCTTGTAGATCTTCATGAACTCGGTCGCCTCGGTGAGGGCGGTGCCGGTCATGCCCGCGAGCTTGTCGTACATGCGGAAGTAGTTCTGGAGGGTGATCTGGGCGAGCGTCTGGTTCTCGTCCTGGACGCTCACGCCCTCCTTCGCCTCGACCGCCTGGTGCAGGCCCTCCGACCACCGGCGCCCCTCGAGGATGCGCCCGGTGAACTCGTCGATGATCTTCACCTCGTCGTCGATGACGGCGTAGTCCTTGTCGCGCTTGTAGAGCGACTCGGCCTTGAGCGCCTGCTGGAGGTGGTTGACGAGCGGGCCGTTCTCGGCGCTGTAGAGGTGCGGGACGCCGAGGAAGCGCTCGGCCTTCGCGACGCCCTGCTCGGTGATCGAGACGGTCTTGTGCTTCTCGTCGAACTCGTAGTCGTAGTCGGCGACGAACTCCTTCTTCATCCGCGGGTCCATGCCCTCGGGCTTCTCGCCGGGCTTGAGCGTGCGGGCCAGCTTCGCGAACTTCGCGTAGAGGTCGGCGGCCTGCTCGGGGGCGCCGGAGATGATCAGCGGCGTGCGCGCCTCGTCGATGAGGATGTTGTCGACCTCGTCGACGACGGCGAACGGGTGGCCGCGCTGGACCTTCTCCTCGAGCGACGTCGCCATGTTGTCGCGCAGGTAGTCGAAGCCGAACTCGGAGTTCGTGCCGTACGTGACGTCGGCGCCGTACGCGGCCGCCTTCTCCTCGTACGGCTGCATGTTCTGGAGGATCCCGATCTTCACGCCGAGCATGTCGTAGATCGGGCTCATCCACTCGGCGTCGCGGCGGGCGAGGTAGTCGTTGACGGTGACGACGTGGACGCCGGTGCCGGGCAGCGAGTTGAGGACCACGGCGAGCGTCGCCGTCAGCGTCTTGCCCTCGCCGGTCTTCATCTCGGCGATCGCGCCGTCGTTGAGGACCATCGCGCCGATGAGCTGGACGTCGAAGTGGCGCATGCCCATGGTGCGCTTGCCGGCCTCGCGGGTGATCGCGAAGGTCTCGTACATCAGCTCGTCGAGCGACTCCCCGTTGCGGGCGCGCTCGCGCAGGGCGTCCATCCGCGCGCGCAGCTCGTCGTCGTCCTCGAGCTCCAGCTCAGGCTCGTACGCGTTGACGCGCGCGACGCGCTTCTCGTACGTCTTGAACTTCTTGGCCTCGCCGACGTGGAGGGCGCGCTGGAGGATCGAGGGCATGGGCTCAGGTTAGCGGTCGGGGACCGCCCCGAAGGCCCTCTCCGAGCGCGCGCGGGGGCGCCGCGCCCTAGGTCGCCGGCTGGGCCGCCGCCCTGCGCGCCTCGCGCCGGTTGCGCCGCTTCTCGCGGTGCTTCTTGACCTGCCGCGCGATCTCCTCGGCGGCGAGGTTGACGGAGTGGTCCATGTCGCGCGTGGCCTCCTTGGCGCGGAGCGTCACGCCCTTGAGGTAGAGGGTCACCTCCGCGACCTGGGACTCCGGATTGGCGGGGTTGCGCTCCTCGTAGAGCTCGACCTCCACCCGCGCCAGGTCAGAGACCTGCTTCGCGACCTTGTCGAGGCGCCGCTGCGTCCGCTCCCGGAGCTCTTCCGTGACGGGGCAGTTGCGGCCCTTGACCTCGATCTTCATTGAGGGACCTCCCTCGGTGGTCGTGTTCGGCGACTGTGATGGTGCGTCCGTGTCGACAGGATGTCAAGTGCGCCGGACCGTCCTGGCGTAGGTGACCGCGACGATCGTGCGGGTTCCCCCGGAGGCAAGGGCCCGCGCGCACGCGTCGAGCGTCGCCCCGGTGGTGTGGACGTCGTCCACCAACATCGCCACCGGCGGCGCCCTCCCCTCCACCACCACCCCGCCCGCCCGCAGCCGCTCCGCCCGCGGCGAGCCGACCTGCCGGCCCTCGCCGCCGCGGCGGAGGCAGCGGAGGAGAGGTAGCCCGGTCCGCTGCGCGAGGCGCGACGCGAGGAGGTCCGCGGGGTCGTACCCGCGCCGGCGGCGGCGGCCGGGCGCGAAGGGGACGGGGACGAGCGGCGCGTCCGCGAAGGGGATCGTCGTCGGCGACCTCTCGGCGAAGGGTCCCGCGGCGGCGGGAGGCCCGGCGGAGGGGGTCGCGGCGGCGCGAGCGAGCGTGGCCGCCATCTGCGCGGCCATGACGTCGGCGGCGGCGAGGTGGGCGTGGAACTTCAGCGCGTGGACGAGCGCCCTCGCCGGCCCCTCGTGCACGACCGGCGCCCACACGGCCGCGAGCCGCTGGCGCGCCGCCGGGCACGGCGCGCACGGCCTCGGCAGGGCGCAGCGCGGGCAGGCGTCGCGCAGCCACGGCATCGCCATCCGGCACGCGGCGCACAGCGCGTCGTCCGCCGCCTCGCCGCAGGCCAGGCAGAGGGGCGGGGCGAGGACGTCGAGGAGGCGCGCGAGCATGCGACCACGCTGCCGCGAGACTCGCGACGAGACTGCCACGACGAGTGCCGACTCCGTGCGCCGGCGGCGGAGAGTCCGCGGCCGGGTGCGACACTCACGCCCGTGTCCCCCGACGCCTCGTGGACGTTCTCTCCTGGCGCGATCGTCCTGTTGCTCTTCGCGACCGGCCTCTACGTCGCGCGGTGGCGGAGATCGGGGGCGCCCGCCGGCAGGCTGCTGCTCTTCCTCGGCGGCATCCTCGCCGTCGCCGCGGCGATCCTCTCCCCCATCGACCGGCTGGCCGAGCAGCTGCTGCTCATGCACATGGTCCAGCACCTGCTCCTGCTCGACCTCGCGCCGATCCTGATCATCCTCGGCTTCACGAAGATCCTGCTGCGCCCCGCGACCCGCAGGCTGATGCCGATCGAGAAGGCGGCGGGCCCCCTCGCCCACCCCGCCTTCGCGGTCGCGTTCTACGTCGCCGCGATGTGGATCTGGCACATCCCGGCGCTGTACGACGCGGCGCTGGAGAACAGCGGCCTGCACGTCTTCGAGCACCTGGTGATGAGCGCGGCGGGCGGCCTGTACTGGTGGCACGTCCTCAGCCCGATCCGCCCGCGCGTCCCCCTCCAGGGCCTCAGCGGCGCCGCGTACATGCTCACGACGAAGGTCTTCCTCGGCATCCTCGGCGTCGTCCTCACCTTCGCCCCCGAGTCGTTCTACGCGTTCTACGAGGACCAGCCGCGCTACTGGGGCCTCGACGCGCAGGAGGACCAGGCGATCGCCGGCGCGATCATGGCGCTCGAGCAGGGGATCGTGATGGGCATCGCCCTGGCGTACCTCTTCGTGAAGCTGCTGGCCGAGTCCGACCGCGAGGACGAGCGGGCGGAGCGGTTCGGCGAGGCCTAGTGGATCGTCTCGCCGCGCTCGAGCATTCCGACGAACTGCTCGATCCGGCGCGCCCGCGTCTCCGCCCGCTTCGCGTCGTGGACCCGATAGAGGATCGCGTAGCGATTCGCGCTCGAGAGGCCCGCGAACGCCTCCGCGGCCGCGGGTGACGCGTCGAGCGCTCCGCGCAGGTCGTCGGGCACCTCGATCCGCGACGGCGGCGGGTAGGCGGCGGCCCAGCGCCCGTCGGCCTTCGCCCGCTCGACCTCGGCCAGTCCGGCCGGCCGCATCCGGCCCGCCGCGATCAGCGCCTCCGCCCGCTCGACGTTGATCTGCGACCACCGCGAGCGCGACCGCCGCGGCGTGAACCGCTGCAGGCGCCAGCCCTCCTCCTCGGCCATCCTCACCTGCCCGTCGATCCACCCGAAGCACAGCGCCGCCTCGACCGCCTCGAGGTACGTCACCGACGGCGTGGCGTTGCCCTTCTTCGCGAACTCGAGCCACAGCTCGTCGGCGGAGGCGTGGTTGGCCTCGAGCCACGCTTCGAGCGCCGCGGCCGACGCGAACCTCAGGACAGGACCTCGCCGTCGCCGACCTGCCGCGGCCCCGAGACCAGCACCTCGCCGCGCACGACCACGTCGCGCCCGAACCTCACGTCGCCGACGACCTCGAAGCGGTCGGCGGCCACGAGCGACGGCGGGCCCGCGGGGAACCGCTCCTCGAGCCACCCGATGAGCTTGAAGAACTCCGGGTCGAGCCGCACGACCGGCGCCGGCTCGCGCACGGGCTCGAGGTGCGCCCGCGAGTCCAGCGCGTAGGCGTCGGAGCGCACGAGCAGCAGGTCGTCGGTCGTCTTCACCGGCGCGAAGCGCGACTTCGGCACCCGCAGCGCCTGCGCCCCCTCGAAGACGTCGATCGCCGCCGCCATCGCGCTCTCGAGCTGGATCACCGGCGTCGACGACTTGTCCGACGGGTCGACGGTCTTGCGGTTGACGATCATCGGCAGCGGCAGGACGCCGTCGTGCTCGGCGAGCGTGTGCTTCAGCGCGCGCAGGTCGAACCACAGCGTGTTCGTGTTGAAGAACCGGTGACGCCGGATGTCCTGGAAGGCGTCGACGTCGTCGTCGGCCGTCTGCGCGAGCTCGCGCAGCACGAGGTTGCCGCCGTTGCGCCGGCGGGCCAGGTGGCCGCCCTTGCGGTCCTGCTCGGAGCGCACCGCCACCTCGTCGACGAAGGGGACCTCCTCGCGGGCCATCCACTCGAGGATGCGCGGGTCGAGCGTCGCGCCGAGGTTGTCGGAGTTCGAGACGAACGCGTAGCGATAGCCGTGCTCCAGCAGCGCGTCGAGCATCCCGCTGGCGACGAGCGCCGGGTAGAGGTCGCCGTGCCCGGGCGGCGCCCACTCCTGCTGCGGGTTGGCCGGCCACTCGACGGGCATGAGGTCGTCGGCGCGGATCTTCGGCACGCGGTTCTGCACGAAGTCGAGCGGGACGTCGGAGGCGATCGCCTCGTGGCGGCCCAGCGCCTCGAGCGAGTCGTCGCGCGTGGCGAACGAGTTCATGAGCACGAGCGGGATCCGCGCGCCGCTCGACTCGCGCAGCGCCAGCACCTGGCGGACCATGACGTCGAGGAAGGTCAGCCCCTCCTTGACCTCGAGCAGCGACTTGGCCTGCGTCATGCCCATGCTCGTGCCGAGCCCGCCGTTGAGCTTGAGCACGACCGCCTCGTCCAGCGGCGCCGCGCTGCCGTCGGGAAGGTCGTCGTAGTCCATCGCCTCGTCGACCGGCTCGATGTCGGCCTCGCGCAGCTCGCCCGCCTCGCCGGCGCGCAGCCGCTCGTAGAAGTGGCGGAAGGTGTCGACGGCGACGGGCCGTGCGCCGTCCGCGCGCATCTTGTCGAGGGCGGCCTCGAGGCCGTCGGGGGCGGTCACGCGGCGGATGCTAGCCGCGCCGTCAGGGGCACGCGGGGAGGCGCCCGCACGTCTCGACCACCGCGTCGATGGCCTGTTGCGCGGGGTCGAGCGCGGGTAGCGCGGGCTCGGGCGCCTGGTCCGCGACGCCGTCGACGGTCGCGTCGACGCGGTCGACCACGCGCGGCTCCTCGGGCGGCGCCGGCGCGGCGGCCGAGGGAGGCGCGCCGGCGGGAGCGGGGGCGCCCGGGGCCGGCGGGGCGCCGGGAGCCGGCGGCGCCGCGGCGGGCGGCCCGCCCGGCCCGGAGGGCGGCGAGGAGGCGGGAACGCGCGCGGGGCCGCGGGCGGCCGGCCGCCGCGACGAGGCCGGGAGCGATGCCCGCGTGCGGGTCGCGACCGCGACGATCGCTCCCGAGGGCGTGGCGGATCCGCGGCCGGCGGAGGAGGACGCGGTGACGGAGCGGCG
>DASVRH010000467.1:0-4821 GCA_036388715.1 Solirubrobacteraceae bacterium
ATCGTCATCGTGCCGCCGCCGACGAGCTCCTTGAACTTCACGAGCGAGAAGTCGGGCTCGACGCCGGTGGTGTCGCAGTCCATGAGGAACGAGATCGTCCCGGTCGGGGCGAGCACCGTCGCCTGCGCGTTGCGGTAGCCGAAGGCCTCGCCGGCGTTCACGGCGCGGTCCCACGTGATGCGGGCGGCCTCGAGCAGCTTCGCGTCGCCGCACGTCGAGTCCGGGATCGCGTACGAGGCGTCGCGGTGCATCCGCATGACGCCGTTGTGCGCCTCGCGGTTCTCGTCGTAGCGCTCGTAGGGCCCGAGCGCCCCGGCGACCCGCGCCGACCCGAGGTACGCGCGGCCGGTCATCAGCGCCGTGATCGCCGCTGCCGTGCCGCGACCCGCGTCGGAGTCGTACGGCATGCCGTTCGACATCAGGTAGGCGCCGAGGTTCGCGTAGCCCAGGCCGAGCTGGCGGAAGGCGCGCGCGTTGACGGCGATCTCCTCGGTCGGGTAGCTCGACGGCCCGACGACGATCTCCTGCGCGAGGAACATCACGTCGACGACGTGCTCGAAGGTCTCCACGTCGAAGCTGCCGTCGGCGCGGCGGAACTTCATGAGGTTGATCGAGGCGAGGTTGCAGGCCGAGTCGTCGACGTGCATGTACTCGCTGCACGGGTTCGACGCGTTGATGCGGCCGCTGTTCGGGCACGTGTGCCACTGGTTGATCGTCGTGTCGTACTGGACGCCCGGATCCGCGCAGCGCCACGCCGCCTCGGCGATCTCGCTCATCAGGTCACGCGCGCGGACGGTCTCGACGACCGAGCCGTCGGACCGGGCGGTGAGCTCCCACTCCTCGTCGTTCTCGACGGCCTGCATGAACTCCTCGGTCACCCGGACCGAGTTGTTCGCGTTCTGGTACTGGATCGAGAAGAAGCCGTCGCCGTCGATCGACATGTCGAAGCCGGCCTTGGCCAGCGCGAGCGCCTTGTCCTCCTCCTTGGCCTTGCACCAGATGAAGTCGCGGATGTCGGGGTGGTCGACGTCGAGCACGACCATCTTGGCCGCGCGCCGCGTCTTGCCGCCCGACTTGATCGTGCCCGCCCACGAGTCGGCGCCGCGCATGAACGACACCGGGCCGGACGCCGTGCCGCCCTTGGCCAGCGGCTCCATCGACCCGCGGATCCGCGAGAGGTTGATCCCCGAGCCGGAGCCGCCGCGGAAGATCTTGCCCTCCTTGGTGTTCCAGTCGAGGATCGACTCCATCGTGTCCTCGACGGAGAGGATGAAGCAGGCCGAGCACTGCGGCTGCTCCTCGAAGCCGACGTTGAACCACACCGGGGAGTTGAAGGCCGCCATCTGGTGCAGCAGGACGAACGTCAGCTCCGCCTCGAAGGCGTCGCCGTCCTCGACCGTGGCGAAGTACCCGCGCTGACGACCCCAGTCGGCGATCGTGCCGGCGACGCGGCCGATCATCTGCTTGACGCTGCGCTCGCGCGCGGGGGAGCCGAGCTGCCCGCGGAAGTACTTCTGGGCGACGATGTTCGTGGCGTTCTGCGACCACGACTTCGGGAACTCGACGTCCTCCTGCTCGAAGGCGATCCGGTCGCCGTGACCGATGCGCGCGTCGCGCACCTCCCACTCGACGGAGTCGAACGGGTCCACCCCCGGCTGCGTGAACAGCCTCCGCACGGACAGCGCCTGATCGGCGGTGCCTTCGGTCGAAAGTGCGGTCTGCGGGGTGGCTGCCATGAGACTCTCCTCCTGTGCGCCACCGGCGTGTGGCGCGTGGTCCTGAAAACGAGCGGGTTGGCGAGAATGCCGCCCGCGTCGGACGGACCGAGGTGCTTCTACGACACCTGGAGGAGAGGGTGCGAGAAGTGTTCGCTACGAGGGAAGAATTCTACCGCGCGGCGGCAGAAAAACAGCCCTCAGGCGGGCTTCCGGCGGGACCGCAGCCAGTCGGTGAAGTCGGCCCACGCGCCGCCGGTCCGCCACCCCGCCTCGGCCACCGAGTGGCGCGCGCCGAGCAGCCACCGCGGCTCCCACGCGAAGAAGCGGAACAGGCCCCAGATCAGGGCGGAGAGCGCGAGCAGCGCGCCCAGGACGGCGAGCGCGACGAGCGGCGCCGGGACGTCGCTGCCGCCGTCGTCGTCGCGTGCGGCGGCGTTCGCGATCGCGCCGTCGTTGGCCGGCTGCGCCGGCTGGGCGGTGCCGGGCGGAGCGGGCGCCTGGCCCGGCGTGTTCGGCGTCGTCGCGGCGGGCGGCGCGGACGTGCCGCCGGTCGCGCCCGGCGTCCCGGCGCCGCCCTGCACGGGATCTTGCGCGGCGTCGCCCGAGCCGTCGCAGCCGCGGGCGCGCTCCTCCATCGCGGCGTCGAGCTCGGCGGGGAAGTCGGGCGCGTACTGCTCGATGTCGTTCGGGATGTCCGCCTTGGCCTTCTGGAGGTCCTCGGGCGAGTGCGCGCAGGGGTCGATCTTGCCGTCCTTCTGGTAGTCGGCGAAGACGTCGTCGAAGGGGTCGGCCAGCGCGGTGGCGGGCGCGAGCAGGAGCAGTGCGCAGACGACGGCCAGGAGGGGACGCATCGGCGGCCGAAGGTAGCATCGCCGCGCTTCCGCGATGGCCGCTCCGATCAAGACGCGCGCGATGGCCCTGCGCCCCGCGCGCCCCACCACCGGCGCGGCGCTCCTCGTCGCGCTGCTCGTCGCGGCGGGGTACGCCGCGTTCGCCGAGGGCGCGGTGGGCCAGCCGGAGGAGGCGTGGCTCCAGGTCGCCGTCGCGTTCTGCGCCGTCGTCGCGGCCGCGGCCTGGCTCGGCGCCGGACGGCTGCGCAGCGCGCCGGGCGGGGTCGCCATCGCCGGCGTCGTCCTGCTGGCGCTCTACGCGGCGTGGGCGGCGATCTCGCTGGCGTGGACCGTCGCGCCCGACCGCACCTGGGCCGAGTTCAACCGCGGCCTGGCCTACGCGCTCGTCGTCGCCGTCGCGCTGCTCGCCGCCGGGCAGGTGCCGCGCGCGATCGAGCGCGTCGCGATGGGGTGGCTCGCGATCGCCGTCTCGGTGGCGGTCTACGCGCTCGGGGGCAAGGTGCTGCCCGGCGTGCTCGACCACGCGGAGGCCGTCGCGCGGCTGCGCGCCCCGCTCGAGTACTGGAACGCGCTGGGCCTCGTGTGCGTCCTCGGCGTGCCCGTCGCGCTGCGGGTCGCCACCGAGCGCACGCGCACGCCGGTCGCCCGCTGCGGCGGCCTGCTCGCGACGATGCTGCTGCTGACGTGCCTCGGCCTCACGTACTCGCGCGGGGGCCTCGTCGCGCTCGCGGTCGTCGTGGTCGTGCTCACCGTCCTCGGCGGCGCGCGCCTGCGCGGGCTCGTGGCGATCGCGGTGGCCGCTGTCGCCGCCGCGCCCGCGCTCGCCTTCGCGTGGACCGACGACCGCCTGGCCGAGAACTTCGTCGCCCACGGCGAGCGCGTCGACGCGGGGCTGGTGCTCGGTGCGCTCCTGCTCGCGGGGACGGCCGCGGTGTTCGCCGGCGGCCTGGCGCTGATCCGGCTCGAGGCGCGCGGGCGGTGGAGCCGCGGGCGCTCGCAGGTCGCGTGGTTCGCGCTCGCCGCGATCGGCGTCGCGCTCGTGGCCGCGGGCCTGACCGCGATGGCCACGTCGAGCCGTGGGTTCGAGGGATCGATCGAGGAGGCGGTCGACAACTTCACCGAGGTCCGCCGCGACGAGGTCTACGAGCCCGACCGCCTCCTGTCGACGACGTCGGCCAACCGCTGGGCGTGGTGGCGCGAGGCGTTCGGCGCGTACGCGGACGAGCCCGTCCTCGGCTGGGGGGCCGGCTCGTTCCCGGTCAGCCGGCGCCTGTACCGCGCGACGCCGTACGACGTCCAGCAGACCCACAGCCTCCCGCTCCAGCTGATGGCCGAGACGGGGACGGTCGGCCTGGTGCTCGCGGGCGGCGGGCTGCTGCTGCTGTTCGCCGCCGCCCTCGCGCGCGTGCGCGGGATGAGAGCGCCGCCCGGCCCCGGGGACGAGCGCGAGCGCGACCTCGCCGTCGCCCTCTTCGCCGCCGCCGCCGGGTGGCTCGTGCACGCGCTGGCCGACTGGGACTGGGACATCCCGGGCGTCACCGTGCCGGTCCTTCTGTTCCTCGGCGTGCTCGCGGCGCGGCCGCCGCGCGTGCGCCCGGCCGCGGCGCTGAGCGAGCCGAGCGCCGCGCGCTGGCTCGCCCTCGGCGCGGGGTGCCTGCTGCTCGCGGCGTTCGCCGTGTCGGCCGTCCTGCCGGCGTGGTCCTCGTCGCGCACCGACTCGGCGCTGCGCGCCGTCGAGGAGCGGACGCCCGAGCGCCTCGAGGACGGCGCCCGCGACGCCGAGCTGGCCGCCGACCTCGACCCGCTCGCCGTGCGCCCCCTGTTCGCCGCGGCGTCGATCGCCGAGGCGCGCGGGCGGACGCTCGAGGCGCGTGCGCACCTGCTGGAGGCCGTCGAGCGCGCGCCGTGGTCGGCCGAGGCGTGGCGCCGGCTCACCCGCCTGGCGCTCGGGCTCGCCGACCGCGAGGGGGCACGCCGCGCCGCGGCGCGGCTGCTCGAGCTGGACCCGGGGAACCCGCGGGTGCTCGACTTCGTCCGCGAGGCGCAGGGCCTCGCCACGCCGCCGGAGGGCTCGGCGACGGCGGGCGGCACCCCGCTGACGCCCTAGCTGCCGCTCAGCGCGCTGGCGAGCCCGACGAGGAGCAGGACGACCGCCGCCAGGCCGATGAGCACGAGCACGAGCCCGAAGGCGCGCTCGGAGGGGAGCAGCCGCGACTGCGCCCGCCGCCGCGGCGGGCGCTCGCGGGGGATGG
>DASVRH010000468.1:0-4459 GCA_036388715.1 Solirubrobacteraceae bacterium
CGACGACCGAGTCCTCGTGGACCGGCACGTTGACGGTCCCGCCGATGGCGGCGCTGGCCCCGAAGGCGACGTGCACGGTTCCGAGGACCTTCTCGTCCTCGAGCAGGTTGCCGCCGAGCCGCGCGCGGTCGTTCGTGCCCACGCCCAGCTCCGCGAGGTGCCGGCCGTCGGGCCCGTAGCGGTCCAGGTGCTCGGCCAGCGCCCGGCCCAGGTCGCCCTCGGCGTCGGCCAGCCGGTCGTCCTCCACGATCAGCCGCACCTCGTGGTCGGCGGCGCCGAGGTGGCCGACGGTGGTCGCGACGAACACGCCGCTGCCGCCCGCCGGCGAGATGAAGCCCTCGCCGCACGGCAGGTTGCCGAAGGCCGCCCGGGCCGTGAGGTCGCCGTCGTCGGCGATGCCGGTGCGGCCGCGCAGGTCGAACCGCATGTCGGAGCCCCGGGGGCACGTGAAACGCGCCTCGTCGGCCTCGGTGAGCAGCTCGGCGACGCGGGCGCTGCGGGCGACCATCACGTCGAAGTCCGCGCTCATCAGGCGGGCGAACATCTCGGTCTCGACGCCGGGCAGCGTCGCGCCCCGCGCGCCGCGCTCGGTGGCGGCGTTGCGCGCCTTCGTATGGCTCAGGGAGGGCAGGCACGGCGCGAGGAAGACGTCGCACGCCGCGAACGCGGCGGCGACGGGCGCGGGCGGCTCGGTCCCGCGCTCGGGGCGCGGCGGCAGCAGGACGAAGACGCTGTCGCCGCCGGCGCGCACCGCTCCCTCGTGGAGGGCGCGGCCGATGTCGACGCGGTCGGGGTCGGCGACGACGAGCACGTCCTCGCCGGGGCGGACGGCGACGCAGCGGTTGACGACGGTCTCGACGGCGGGGTTGAGGTCGGTCACGGGCGGCAGCCTACGTGGAGATCTCGAGGCGCCCGCGCAGCGCGGTCTCGCCGCCCTCGCAGTGCTGCTCGTAGACGACGCGCAGCGAGCGCAGCGTCCCGTCCTCGTTCCAGTTGACCTCCTCGACGGTGAATTCGCCGGTCAGCTCGTTGCACCCGCGCCCGTTGCCGCTGACGCTGAGGCCCGGCTCCCCGCCCTCGTTGAACGGGTAGCGCGTCGCGCCGTCGTAGCGCTTGGCCACCATAGGCTCGACGCCGGGCGTGTCGAAGTCCGCGTACCACCAGTCGCCGTTGGCGCCGTCGATGCTGACGCTGACGAGCGCCCGCTGGTCGGTGTGGATGCGGATGCGGTCGCCGGGCGAGCCGTAGGCGTGGTCCTCGCCGCCGCCGATGTAGTCGCCCTCCTCGCTGTCCATCGTGAAGCGCCACTCCCGCGCCTCGGGCTGGACCGCCTCCTCGCCGGAGGAGGACGACGAGGGCGGGGGGCTCTCCGGCTCGGAGGCCGCAGGCGGCGGCGTCTCGGGAGCGGGCGAGGAGGCCGGCGGGTCGCTGGAGGGCGCGAGCGAGGCGGGGTCGTCGGGCAGCGACATCAGCGGCGCCACGGCGCGCCAGCGCACCCTCGGCGTCGAGCAGCGGTCGACGACGCGCCTGCCGCGCCGGACGACCACCTTCGCCGCGAACGCGCCGCGCCAGACCTCGTCGCTGCGCCGGCCGCGCAGGGCCAGGCCGACGACGGCGACGAGCCCGCCGCGCCCGCGGACGCGGTAGCTCCCTCCCACCCGCAGCGTCTCCGGCGTGTCGCCGCGCGGCGCGACCGTCGCCGTGTCGCGGAAGGTGCGCCGCTCGCAGCGGGCCCGGAAGCCCACGGTGACGCGCTTGACGAGGCCCGTCCCCGCGTCGGCGACGAGCCGGACCGACCGGTCCTGGCCGGTCTCGCCGACGAACGCCGTCGTCGCGGCGTGCGCCGGCCCCGGCGTGCAGAGGACCGCGAGAGCGGCCACGAGTGCGAAGCGCGTGTGCATTCCCCCGCCAACTCGATACCCGCGCCGCGCCTCCGGCCAACTTCGCCGGGCGAGCGTCATTCAAGAGGGTGTGATGCACGCACCGCTGAAGCTTCGCGAGACGCCAGGGCCGGCCGACTTCCGGAAGCTGTCGGTGGGTGGCGAGCTCGACCTGGGCACGGCGGCCCAGCTCCGGGTCGCGATCGGCACGCTCATGGGCACCGGCTGCCGCCACCTCGTGGTCGACCTGGCCGAGACCACGTTCATGGACTCGAGCGGCCTCGCCGCTCTCGTCTGGGCCGCGCACCGCATGCACGCCGCCGGCGGCGAGCTCACCGTCGCCCACCCGACCGAGCAGATCCGCAAGGTCCTCGAGATCACGGGCGTCGGGGACCTGCTGCTCGCGCCCGAACGCTGACCCGCGGGGCGCGTAATGTGTCCCCATGGACCAGCGCATCGGCTTCTGCCCCGTGGACGGGGGCCGCATCGCCTACGCCGTGACGGGCGACGGGCCGCCGCTGATCATGCCGGCGTGGTGGGTCAGCCACCTCGAGGTCGACTGGCAGGCGCCCGCGTTCCGCGACTTCGTCGAGGCGCTGAGCCGCAACCACACCGTGATCCGCTACGACCGGCTCGGCTGCGGGCTGTCGGACCGCGACCGCCCGGCCGACCAGTTCACGCTCGAGCACGAGGTCGGCGCGCTCGAGGCGCTCACCGAGGAGGTCGGGGCCGAGAGCCCCGCGATGCTGGCCGTCTCCTGCGGCGGCTGCGCGGCGACCGCCTACGCGCTGCGCAACCCGGTCGCGTCGATCGCGTTCGTCGCGTCCTACGCCGACGGCACGCGCGTCGCGCCCGCGCCGGTCGAGCGGCTGATGATCGCCGCGGTGCGCACGCACTGGGGCATGGGCTCGCGGATGCTCGCCGACGTGTTCATGACCGGCGCCACGGAGGACGAGCGCATCCAGTACGAGGAGTTCCAGCGGGCGGCGGCGACGCCGGAGATGGCCGCCGAGCTGCTCGAGCTGGTGTACGCGTCGAGCGTGCGCGACCTCGTGCCCAAGCTCGACGTGCCCGCCCTCGTCGTGCACCGGCGCGACGACAAGGCCGTCCCCTTCGAGCTCGGGCGCGAGCTGGCCTCGCTCCTGCCCGGCGCGCGGTTCGTCCCGCTCGAGGGCCGCACGCACCTGCCCTGGGCCGGGCAGTCGGGGCCGATGATCGAGCTGCTCCTGCGCTTCCTCGACGGCGACGAGCCCGCCGCCCCGTCCGGCGACGCGAACGGCGACGCGGTGCTGTCGGCGCGCGAGCTGGACGTGCTGCGCCTCGTGGCGAGCGGGCTGAACGACGCGCAGATCGCCGAGTCGCTCGTGCTCAGCCCGCACACCGTCCACCGCCACGTGGCGAACATCCGCACGAAGCTCCGGCAGCCGACGCGAGGGGCGGCGGCCGCCGAAGCCGCGCGGAGGGGTCTGATCTGAGCCCTAGCGGGCCCTCGGCCGGATGTTCTGGCCGGTGTGGAACACGTTCTGCGGGTCCCACTTCGTCTTGACGTCGACGAGCCGCTCGTAGTTGGCGCCGTAGCTGGCGCGCAGGGCGGCGTCGCCCTCCTCGTGCTGCCCGGGGAAGTTGAAGTACGTCCTCCCCCCGGACAGGTGCTCGAGCGCCGACCAGAAGTCGCGCGTCCACGCGACGTTCTCGTCGTCGGCGGCGGCGTCCTCCCAGCTCGAGTCGATGCTGAGCATGAACTGCGCGCGGCGGTCGCCGAAGGCGGTCGCGCCGCTCGGCACGCGGCCGACCGCGCCGCCCATGTGGCGCATGAAGGTCAGCGTCCCGGCCGACGGGGCGGCGACCGCGCGTTCCACGATGGCCTCGATGGCGTCGTCGGAGAGCTCGTCGAGGTAGAGCGCCTTCCAGTAGCGCCGCACCCCGTCGGGGAACTTCGCGTCGAGCATCGTCTGCACGCCGGCGAACGGCATCGGGCCGGTCATGTCGAACAGCGGCTCGGCCAGCTCGCGGAAGGGCTGGAGCGCCTTCAGGCCCTCCTCGACCGGCCCCGCGTACATCCCGAACACGCCGGCGTGCAGCACGCCGTGAAGCTCCGCCGGCAGCTCCGGGTCGGGCGCGAAGCGCTCGATGCCGAAGTCGACGGTCAGCTCGTCGGGCAGGTCGGCGACGAGGTCGCGGTAGCGGCGGAACACCTCGGCGGCCTGCTCGACCGGGTACGGCACGTAGAGGAACGCGACCTCGGGCCCCAGCGCGTGGAGGCGGAGCTCGAATTCGGTGACGACGCCGAAGTTGCCGCCGCCGCCGCGCAGCGCCCAGAGCAGGTCGGGGTTGTCCTCGGCGCTCGCGCGCACCACGCGGCCGTCCGCGGTCACCACCTCGGCGGCGACGAGGTTGTCGATCGTCATCCCGTGCTTGCGCCGGTGCCAGCTGACGCCGCCGTTGAGCGTCAGGCCGGCGACGCCGGTCTCTGAGATCACGCCGCCCGGCGTGGCGAGGCCGAAGCGCTGGGTCTCGGTGTCGACGTCCGCCCAGCGCGCGCCGCCCTGGACCCACGCGGTGCGGTTGACCGGGTCGAC